>LKMS01000031.1 GCA_001563965.1 Haloferacaceae archaeon PL-Br10_E2g29
ACTCTGGGTCGCCATTGGGCTTCTTGTCTTGGGCATGATCGGGAGCGTTCTCCCGCTCGTTCCCTCGGGGTTGCTCTCGCTGGCTGGCGTTTGGATCTACGCGCTGTTTGGTAGTGAGCCGATCGGCCCGCTCGCGTTGGCGGTGTTGACGGTGACCGCGTTGGCGGCGGCCGTGCTCGAACAGCTCGGCGGCCCGATTGCCGCAAAGCTCAGCGGCTCGTCGAACCGCGTGATGGTCGCTGCTACGCTCGGCGGGGTAGTTCTCATGTTCGTGCTCGGCCCCATTGGCATCATCGTCGGCGTCGTCGGCGTCGTGTTCGCGCTCGAACTGTGGGAGGGAACCGCTGCCGACACGGCTGCCCGCCGATCCCTGTACACCGCCGCGGGTATTCTCGCGTCGTCGGTCGTCCAGTTGTTGCTCACGTTCTCGATTCTCGCGTTGTTCGTGCTGGTTGTCGTCATCCTCTGATGGAAATACCAATGGGCCGTCGCGCCCGTAGACACCTATGGTTCACGACCGAATTCATGCCCAACCGCCCAGCCATCATGTCGACCGATGGTCGACCGGAACGATTGCGTCGGTTACCGAACGAGACGGTCACTGTCTCGTCCGGGTGATTCCCGACCCCGATGGACGTGTCGACGTCGACGAAGGCTGCGTTGTGGACGGCGATCACGACGCTGTCGATCTTCAGGTGACTCTCGCCGTTCGTGAGCTGTTCGTCAGTCGTCTTGATCTCGCCGCCGACGAGTCACCTGTCGGTAACCGCGTTTGGTACCGCAAGCACGGCGGCTAAGCCCAGCGTGTCGTGGCCGCTTGATCCCTCCCTCTCGTTGTGAAAATTTGTGAACTCACGACCCTTGTTTATCATTATTACGACATCCCGAAACCGGTAGTAACAACCTGTTTAGGTGTCCTCGCCGGATGACTGCTATGGACATTGGCCTCGTTGTTGCGGTCATGGGTTTGGGCGTCGTCCACGGTGTGCTCCCGGACCACGGCTGGCCGATTGCGGCAAGCTATGCGCTGGGCTACTCGCAAAAGTGGATTCGCGGTACGATTGCCGCGCTGATTTTGGGCGTTGGCCATCTCATCAGCAGTGTCGCACTTGTGTTGGCGTACTTCTGGATTAGTCGGTTTGCAGCGTTTGCTGATGGCCCGTACATGAAACCGCTAGCCGGCGGACTCCTCATTGCACTCGGTATCTACGAGTTGGTTAGTGGCGGTCACGGTCATCACGGTCACGAGGATCATGATCGCAGCCACGGCCGCGACCATGAGGGTCACGATCACGACCATAGCCACGCTCACGATGGCCATGATGAACACGGCCACGCCCACCATGATCACAGTCATGACGACCACGACCACGACGACGATCACAGCCACGACGACGACAAGAGCGTGCTCGGCCGAATTCGAGATCGACTCCCCGGTGGCGGCCACATGCATCCGACACAGGAACACGCCGAACAGGGGCTGTTCACGCTTGGAATGACCGCGCTGGTGCTTGGATTCGCCCACGAGGAACCGGTTCAGATTCTGGCCATCTGTGCAGGCACCGACTTTTGTCTCGAACTGATGTTGCTCTACTCGCTGGCCGTTATCGGCGCGATTCTCGCGCCGACACTCCTGCTCATTGCAGGCTACAAACACCACCAAGAGCGCATCGAACAGTACACGCCGTACCTACCAACGCTCACGGGCATCGTCCTGATCGGCGTCGGTCTCGCGTTCGTCGTCGGCATCTTCTAACACTGTTTTGTGGGCTCGACCGACGGTCGCCCGATTCAGCCCACCAATTTCGGTGCGGGGCGTTTATTCGCACCGGGATGCTCAGGTCGACGTATGCTTACGTTCATTGGCCTCGGTCTCTACAACGAGCACTCGATCACGCGCGAGGGCGCACGGGCGATCCGCGCGGCCGACCGCGTGTTCGCGGAGTTCTACACCAGCCAACTGCTTGGCACGTCGGTCAAGCAACTCGAAGCCCACTACGGCGTCGATATCGCGGTTCGTGACCGTGCGGGCGTCGAACAGGATCCCGAGCCCATGCTTGCGGCGGCCGCCGAGGAGTCGGTCGCCTTTCTCACCGCCGGCGATACGATGATCTCGACGACCCACACGGACCTCCGGATTCGCGCCGAATCCCGTGGGATCGAGACGCACGTAATCCACGGCGTCACCGCCGAAACGGCCGCAAGCGGGCTGACCGGCCTCCAAAACTATCGGTTCGGCAAGGCCGTCACGCTCCCGTTTCCGTTCGTCCACGGCGCGGGCGACGTCCCGCCGAGCGTCATCGAATCGATCGAGGCCAACGAGTCACGTGGGTTACACACGCTCGTCTATCTCGACATCAAGATTGACTATCACCAACGCCGCGACGGCCCCGCCGACCACGACCCGTATATGACCGCCGACGTCGCTGCGAAGTTGCTTGCTGACGACTGGCGGGCCGACCAACTCGGTGTCGTCGTTGCCCGCGCGGGAAGTCCTGAACCGCTCGTCGTTGCCGACCGCCTCGGTTCGCTCGCTGTAGACTCCTTCGGCGACCCGCTTCACATGCTCGTGATTCCCGGCGACCTCCACCACGTCGAATCCGACGCGCTGTCGGCGCTGGCCGATGCGCCCGCAGATCTCGTTGCCGTCGATGACTGATTTTCGGTTCGGGTTCGCTGGCGATGACTACCTGAAATAGCCGTTTTTGATTCTGAAACGGCTATATTTGCCGAAACATAATTATTAATTCGGTTCTGAGTAAACTATGGGAAAACTTATTACTACACAAGTAGTACCTATTTGTGAGCACATGAACACGATACTGCTAGCCATTGGCGACTCCGACGAGAACCGAATCGACCAACTCCTCGACGAAACGATTGCCATCGCCGGGCCAACCGGCGCAACCGTCGTGCTCGGCCACGTCTTCACACACGAGGCGTACGACAAAGCACGCACAGACCTCTCGTTCGACGGTCCTGCCGCGGAGGTCACCCCCGATGTGGTCGCCGAGCGGTACTCGATCATTCGAGAGGCGGCCAAAACGTTGGCCGACCACGGCATCGACACGGAAATCCGCGGCATTCTCGGCGAGGACGGCGAGGCTGTTGTCGACCTCGCAGAGCGAATCGAGGCCGACCGCATTCTGATCGGCGGCCGTCGCCGCACCCCGGCCGGCAAGGCCGTCTTCGGCAGCACCGCGCAGGCGATTTTGTTGTCGGCACCGTGCCCCGTCACGTTCGTTCGCGCGACTGCACCGAAGCAAGTCGCCTAAGACAGTCCATAACGGTCTATTTCTGTGACAGAATGAATCATGACCTCCACTATTACCTACATATTGACGGCCGAACGAACACGACAAAAGCGCCCTAATTAAGTGCAACCGACGCACCTGTGAAACTGATGGCGTACTACGTTGGTGTTGACCTCGGCGCGACGAACGTTCGAGCCGTTCTTGCCGACGGCACAGGGACCATTTTGGCCAGTGCGCACGAGTCGACACCGCGCGGCCCAACCGGGATCGCGGTCACCGAAGCCGTCCTCTCGTTGATTCGGGCGGTCTGCAACGAAACCGGCGTCACACCCGGATCGGTGACCGCCTGCGGAATCGGCTCGATTGGCCCGCTTGATCTCGCTGCCGGTGCGGTCGAAAACCCCGCCAACCTGCCCGATCGCATCGACCGCATTCCACTGACCGGCCCCGTTTCGAACCTGCTGCAAACCGATGAGGTGTATCTCCACAATGACACGAACGCGGGCGTGATCGGCGAGCGGTTCCACTCCGAGCGCAACCCTGACGACATGGTGTACGTGACGTTTTCGTCGGGTATCGGTGCGGGCGTCTGTGTCGATGGCAACGTGATTTCGGGCTGGGACGGCAATGCGGGCGAGGTCGGTCACCTGACGCTCGACCCGAGCGGATTTATGACCTGTGGCTGTGGCCACGAGGGCCACTGGGAGGCGTACTGTTCGGGCAACAACATCCCGTTTTATACGAAACGACTCCATGACGACGATCCGATCGACACGGTGCTGCCGCTCGAATCGCCCGACTTTTCGGCCGTCGACGTCTTCGAACACGCCGGCCGCGACCGGTTTGCCGACCACGTCATCGAGCAACTCGGCCACTGGAACGCGATGGGAATCGCCAACATCGTCCACGCGTACGCCCCGCTCGTGATCAGCGTCGGCGGCGCGGTTGCGCTCAACAATCCGAATCTCGTTCTTGACCCGATTCGCACCAAACTCGACGAGATGGTGATGTCAAACATCCCCGAAATCACGCTCACCGACCTTGGCGACGAGGTCGTTGTCAAAGGCGCGGTCGCCAGCGCGCTCACCGGCGGGACGGGCGACCGGTCGAAGCTCTAATCCTGCATCAGTGAGCCGTCTGCTCGCGAAATGCGCACAATCAATCATTTGTGTTTGGTCGAGAAAACCACAACTTACCCATAGCTGGAGCCCCTACAGAGTGGCATGACCGACCAGCATGAAGAGAGCCTCAAGTCGCGCGTCGAGACTTGGATGGTCAAACAGATGCCGATCATCCAGATGCACGGCGGGACGAGCTGTGTGCGCGAGGCCGACCCCGAAAGCGGCCAGGTCGTCGTCGAACTCGGCGGCACCTGCTCGGGCTGTGGCATCTCGAACATCACCGCCCAGAACATCCAGCGTGACCTGTTCATGGAGTTCGAAGAGATACAGGACGTCCAGATCAAAGTCCCCTCGACGGGTGATATGGGCGCAGACACAGTCGAGGGCGGTCGCGGTGGCGACGTCCAGTTTTCGAACGAGTCGGCCGGGCACTTCTAAGCGCGATCGACGCCGACGTTCGATCTCGCTCTCTTTTCGACTTCAGAGTGCGGTTTCGAGCGCACTCGCCACTGACCGGGCTTTTTCAGCGAGCGCCTCGTGTACGTTTTCGGCGTCGACTGCCGCCTCGAGTTCGTCGTCGTCAACGCGTTCGACACGGCCATCGCCGTGTTTGATCACGTCGACGTGGAGGTCGACGTAGCGAACCGAATCGGGAAAACACTCGACGGGCGTACAGATATTGACGTACGTACCGAGCACGTCGTCGTCGCGACGATAGACGGTCGGATACCACCAGCGGCCCTCGCGGAACGTCGTCACCGCGATGTCGCCGTTTTTGCGGGGGATGTCGAGTGCGTCGTAGCTTCCGCCGCCGGAGAGTTCGCGCTGCAGGGTCACCGAGTCGTCATCGCGGTCAGTCACGGTTCCCGATCCCAGCGAAATGAGTCGGCCGTCGGGCTTGCCGTGGCCGATGTCGACCTGATCGCCGACCGATGGGCCGAAACAGTCGGCGACAACGCTGAACGGAAACGTGTCGATTCCATCTTCATCGCTCGTCTCGCCACTCCAGTCGCTTCCACAGAGCGCCTCCGCGAGGTCGACACCGGCGCTCGCCGCGTCGGCACCGGTTTTGATTCGGTGGTGGCCCGGAAGCGTCGTCGTCACTGATCGGCGCAGCCCGTCGAGGACGAACCGTGACTCGCGGCCGAACCAGAACCAGCGACCGGCACGCTCGGCGAACAGGCCGGTTGGCTCGGTGCGATCAGCAGCCGGCGGCGCGTCGTCAAGCACGCCCGCAAGGGTGTCGGCCTGCACAACGGCCCGATTGAGTGCCGATTTCAGCACGTCCATCGAGGCCTCGGTTGCGGCGTGTTCCCACTGAATCCGCCAGCCGTCGGGGGCCTCGACACCGAGCAGCTCGGTCATGCCGACCAGTTCGCGGGCGGCGGCCGCATCGCGGGTTGAAACCGTTGGCGTGCCCGACTCGGGCAACAGCGTCGCGAGTCCGGTCGAAACCCGAATGTCGGTATCGAGCAGCGGTCGGTCGTCAGTCCACGGCGCGGCCGACTCGCGAACCTGAACGCGAACCATTTCGCCGACATCGACGTGGTCGTCGGTGTTTCGAAACGGTAGATAGCCCGTTTCCGTACCGAGATCGACCAGCGCACCACGGCGGCGGGTGTCGGTGATTTTGCCGTCAATAACCGACCCCACTGGGGCTGCGTCCTCCCACGAGAGGGTATCGATCCCAACCGACAGCAACGCCGCCGCCTCGTCGACGGCGGTCGGCGTTCCCTGGACACCGACACCCTGTCTGTCGGCCGTGGTTTCGGCCGAGATGGTCGGTGCTGTAGCGTCGAACTCGGTGTCGAACCGCCGGCGGATCGGCTCGCTTGCGTCGACGACCATCCAGCCGGCATCGAGAAACAACCGCGTGAGCGCCGTCGTGTAGATGCCACGGATTCGGACGGCGTGGCTCGCTGGGTCGGCCCCACTCATCTGAATCGTCCTCGCTCGATGTTGTGCATACGCCGCGTTGGCACCGCCTCCATTTCAATCAGCATCGTTTCTCCCAGTGGGGTGGAAAGATGAATCCAGTTCGGTCGCCCCAGAGATTATGTACTGGCGGGCCGACGGCAAATCTAATGATCGCCGGCACGGCTTCCCTCCCAGACACCCATCCCGCCGGCCGCACGGTCCGACACCTGCCACGCGGTCGCGTGAGACGGAACGAAACCAAACAGGAGTGCCGCTGCGGGGTGGTCGACGGTGCGTGACTGGCTGGCCGACCGCGCGGCTGCAACGCCGGGCGCGCTCGCGCTCATCGACACCGAGACCGACACGCAGTGGTCTTACAGCGGGCTCAACGCGGCTGTTGACGAGACGGCCGGGCGACTCGCCGCGCTTGGCGTCGCCGCCGGCGACCAGGTCGGGATGCTCACGACGACGCGGTTCAAATCGGTCTGTCTGGTTCATGCTGCCCAGCGTCTTGGCGTTCAACTCGTTCCGCTCAACACCCGACTCACGTCGGGCGAACTCGCCGCCCAACTCGATCAGGTCGACCTCACGCTGCTCGTCTGTGACGCTGAAACCGAACGGTTCGCCAAGCGTGCGTCGGAGTCGACGGCCGACACCGCCCGGATGCCGATCGCCTCCGTCGATGACCCCGAGTCGGCAACGATCAAATCCTTCCGCGAGGTCGACCCGGATTCTATCGAATCGGTCGACTGGGCGTTTGATGATCCACAACTGATCGTTTTTACCTCCGGCACAACGGGATCGCCAAAGGCGGTCGTGCTGACGATGGGAAATCTGCTTGCAAGCGCCGTCGCCTCGGGCTTTCGGCTGGGAATCGATCCGAACGACCGCTGGCTCGTGACGCTCGGACTCTACCACGTCGGTGGGCTCGCGCCGTTGTTTCGCTCGACGCTGTACGGCACGGCCGTCGTGCTCCGGTCGTCGTTCGACCCCGGCCCCACGGCCGACGACATCGGTCGGTACGACGTAACGGTCGCCTCGTTGGTGCCGACGATGCTCTCGGCGATGCTTGACCGGCGTGGAACGCTGTCGGATTCGCTCCGGGCGGTACTGCTTGGCGGCGCGCCGGCGCCCGCCTCGCTCATCGAACGCTGTCGGAACTACTCGGTTCGCGTGTATCCAACCTACGGCATGACCGAAGCCGCCTCCCAGATCGCGACCGCACGCCCTGAAACGGCGTTTTCACAGCCGGCGTCGGTCGGCCGGCCGTTGTTGTGGACCGACCTCACGCTCATTGACGACACCGGCGAACCGGTCGATTCCGGCGAATCGGGCGAGATCGTTATTGACGGCCCGACCGTCTCGCCGGGCTACTACAACACCCCCGAGGCCACCGCGGCGGCTCGGTGCGAATACGGCTTTCGCACAGGTGATGTGGGCTCGTTCACGGAGCTCGGACTGCTCGTCGTTCACAACCGGCTTGACGACCGGATTCTCACCGGCGGGGAGAACGTCGATCCCGGCGAAGTTCGCGATGTCATTCGCACACACCCGGCCGTTGTGGAAGCGGCGGTCGTCGGCCTCGCCGATGAGACGTGGGGTCAACGGGTAGCTGCGTTCGTCGTCCCAACTGATTCGGGGTGTTCGGTCGCCGAATTCGACGCACACTGTCGCGAGCGCCTGGCCGGCTACAAACTCCCCCGAACGATCGCCTTCGGCGACGCACTCCCGCGAACGGCTTCGGGAACGATCGATCGTGACGCGGTCAGACAGCGGCTCAAAGCGGACGGGGTTGCCACGAGCGGGGCGGATCGTGCGCCCTCCGGTGACGACGAAATCGCCGGTCGCGACACGGCTGTTGACGACGTTGACACCGGTCGCGACGCAGACGCCGGTCGCGATGCTGACTCCAACACGGATGGCTCCGCTGTCCCGTCGTCTTCGGTTGGCCGTCAACGCCCACCGGTCGCCACCGACGAGACGCCTGCTACCGAGGAAGGCTCCGGGACGAATACGAAGCGTGACGACGATGATCCGCCTGCGTAACCTCGTCGACAACCGAAAACGAAACCCACAGGCTCCCTGGCAGCGTCGCTCCCGACATGCAAGACAGCCACGAGGTCGTTGTGCTCCGTTTCGGCCACCGCCCCGGCCGCGACGACCGGATGACGACCCACGTCGGACTCACCGCTCGTGCGCTCGGCGCAGACCGGGTGATTCTCCCGGACAACGCAACCCAGTCGGCCGAGACCGTCGCCGACATCACCGGCCGGTTTGGCGGCCCGTTTGCGATCGAACAACGCGAGAGCCAAGCGGCAGTCGTTCGCAACTGGGAGGGATCGGTTGTCCACCTGACAATGTATGGCCTGCCGGTTCAAGACGTCCAAAACGACGTGCGGGCAGACCTCAAAACGGACTCGTTGCTCATTGTTGTCGGCGGCGAAAAGGTGCCGTTCGAACTCTACGAACGCGCCGACTGGAACGTGGCGGTGACGAACCAGCCACACTCGGAGGTGGCGGGACTCGCCGTGTTTCTCGACCGACTCTTCGACGGTCGAGAACTCGAGCAGTCGTGGCCCGATGCCGACCGCCACGTGATTCCGAAAGCAACAGGGAAAAAAGTCGTTCCGGCCGATGCGGCCGACGATTCTGAAACCGTTGGCACCCCCTCCGACAGCAACACAGCCGATTCTTCTCGGTAGTCTGGGATGCCACCCAGCCGACCCCGAAGCCCGACAGTCGGTGCTTTTAACCGAGTTCATCGCTGAGGAACACCAATGGCTTTTGAGGATCTACTAAACGACCCGGTCATCCAGAAGTACCTCCACGAACTGGTTGGCCCAACGGGCATGCCGGTTGCGGCGGCCCCGCCGGACGGCGAAGTCACCGACGAGGAACTCGCCGAGCAGTTGGATCTCGAACTCAACGACGTCCGCCGGGCGCTGTTCATTCTCTACGAGAACGACCTGGCCTCCTACCGTCGGGTTCGCGACGAGGACTCGGGCTGGCTGACGTATCTCTGGACGTTTCACTACGACAACATTCCGGAAAATCTCGAATCCGAGATGCACCGACTGCTCGAAGCAATCGAGGAGCGCGACGAGTACGAGCGCACCCACGAGTTCTACCTGTGTGAGGTGTGTTCGATTCGCTTCGAGTTCGGTGAGGCGATGGACTTCGGCTTCGAGTGTCCCGAATGTGCCTCCCCGCTGGAGTCAATGGAGAACGACCGACTCGTTGAGGCGATGGAACACCGTCTTGCGGCGCTTCGTGACGAACTCAACGTGGACATCCACGCGGAAGCGAACTAATGGTCGTTCTTGCCACCAAATGCTACGTCGAGGGCGATGCCCGCGAGCGATCGCTCAAAAGCCTCGGCTCGCTGGTCGACAACGAACTCCACCAGCTGTCTGTCGACAGCGACATCGGCATCCGCCACGACGACTTCGTGACGGTAACGCTCAGCGGTGACGACGAAACGGTCGCGCGTAACATCCTCCGCGAGCAGTGGGGCGAAATCACCGACCACTTCGACGAGGGCGAGACGTACACGGGCACACTCAAATCCTGGGGCGACGACGGCTTCGTTCTCGACGCCGGTGTCAACATCCACATCCCCACAAGCGAGTTCGGGTTGGGCCAGGGAACCCCCTCGCAGATTCGCGACCGCTTCGGGTTGGTGCAGCACCTCCCGATGCAGTTCGTCTACGGCGAGCCGTGTTCGTTGGCGGCGGCCGAACAGGATCGACTCTACGAATGGCGGCGTGGCCCCGGCCGGGTCAACGTCAACAGCGCCACTCGCGGTGAGGTTCGCGCCACGGTCAACCGCGCGGGTCACGCCCAAGACATCATCACGGTCGAGCGCCTCGGGTTGCTCGAACAGTCGATTATCTGTGGCGAGGGGACCGACCCACCGGGGCTGTTGGCCGCGATTGGTGAGTATCTTCCCGCAGAGTTGCGGTGTGTCATTGGCGACCAGTAACACGCAGAATTCATTATGAACCGACGACTTGGGATGGCGGTTGTCGCACTCGTCTTGTTGACCGTGACGGCTGGCTGTCTCGCGTTCGTCACCGGCGGCGGCGAACCTGACGACGCCACCCTTGACCGCGAACCCGCCGAGCCCTACGAGTTCGACAGCGACCGCGACGCGCTTCTGACGCTGCACACCGCCTCCGAGGTACAGGTCGTCTACCGAGTTGAGGCCAACGACACGTTCCGGTTTGCAACTTCGAGCGGGCTCGGCACTGAGGAGCCGTTGGACATCGCGGCCGTTCGGTTTCAGTACCAAAACGGCACGGTGATCAACGGCACGACGCTTCGCGATAGCGCCGACGGCGACATCGACCAGACGCCAGACGAGGTGTTCGTCACGGTGCCTGCAGACGGTAAACTGGCGTTTTCGGCGAGCGCCACGCCACGACGCTTCTCGATGCCGGCCCACGTGGAGGGGTCGTATGCGGTGATTCTGCCGCCGAGCAACCGGATCGACTTCTTTTTGTTCAGTAACACCGCACCCGGCGGTGCCCAAAGCGAAGTCATCGACGACCGCGTGCACGTCACGTGGGACGAGGTGAGCGGCGGGACGATTGTCGTCCAGTACTACCAACAGCGCGACCTGTTCATTTTCGGTGGCGCAGTGGTTATTCTCTCGGTCGTTGCCCTCGGGGGGCTCTACTACTACCGGAAAAAAATCGATGCGCTGTATGAGGCGCGCATCGAGATGGGGCTCGACACCGAGGTCGACGAGGAACGCGAAGACGAGCGTCGGAAGCCATGAAGGTCGCCATCGTCACCGTCGGCGACGAACTGCTGGCCGGTGAAACCACAAACACGAACGCGACGTGGTTGTCCGAGCAACTCACCGCCTGTGGCTGTCGGGTCGAACGCGTGACCACCGTGCCCGACCGCGTGAAAGCCATCGCCCGCGTTGTCAACGAGTACCACGCCGAGTACGATGCGGTCGTCGTCACCGGCGGACTGGGTCCGACGCTCGACGACGTGACCGTTGCGGGCGTTGCCGCCGCGGTGGGCCGGTCGGTCGAACACCACGACGTGGCGTTCGAGTGGCTCACCGAACACGGCGGCTACCACGCCGACGACCTCGACGTGGGAACCGCGGACCTCCCGGCTGGCGCGCGAATGCTGCCGAATACGGTTGGGGTTGCTCCCGGCTGTGTGATCGAGTCAATCTACGTGCTGCCCGGCGTGCCGCGAGAAATGAAGGCGATGTTTGACAACGTTGCCGACGAGTTCAGCGGCGAGCCCGTCCACACGCGTATCGTCGTTGTCGATGAGCCCGAAAGCGCACTACTCGACCGACTGGCGACCGTCGACGAGCGGTTTCCGGTGACCGTCGGCAGCTATCCCGGCGAGTTCGTCCGCGTCAAATTCAGCGCAAACGACCCCACGGTCGTCGCCACGGCCGCCGACTGGTTTGCCGACCGGGTTGTGCTCGCTGAAGAATAATTTCCGCACGAAACCGCTTCGACACCACCGCGAACTTA
>LKMS01000032.1 GCA_001563965.1 Haloferacaceae archaeon PL-Br10_E2g29
CCGGGCACGAAATTCAGTCCCTCAACGTCGCCCTCGCCGGCGTGTTCGGACTCTTCGCTCGAACCGAGCAACATCTGCATGCCGAGACAGATGCCGAAAATGGGTTGGCCGCGGTCGGCGGCGGCCGCGAGCGCCTCGCGGTAGGGGCCAGCGTTGTCCATCCCCTCTCGAAAGGCACCGACGCCGGGCAGGACGATCCCATCTGCGTCGGCGAAGCTGTCGGGGTCGTCGGTGATTGTCACGCTCGCGCCCGCCCGTTCGAGCCCGCGAGTGACGCTTCGCAGATTGCCGAGGCCGTAGTCGACGACGACGACAGCGGCGGTTGTCGTCTCGGGTGGAGTCATGCTCATACGCTCCGTTTCGCGGCAACCGGCAAGTTCCTTTCCGTTCGGTCGACGTTGCGTGACACTCGGTCAAAAATGGCGCTCATGGTTGAGGTCGGCGCTCGTCGAATTGCCAAACAGCTGGGAAGCTGGGCGGCTGAGCGGTTGAGCGGTTGAGCGGCAACCAACGCGTCGACGTCGGTCTACTCTTCGTGAATGTCGAGATTGAACTGCTCGTTTTCGGTGACCGCGTTGAGGACGACGCTCGTGTTCGACTCACGAATGTCGACATCGGTGAGCAGTTCTTTGATCTGGCTGTTCATCCCGTCGGTGTCTTTGAACTTGCCGATCGCGATAATATCGTAGTCGCCGGTGACCTCGTAGACGCTGACCATCTGTTTTTGTGCGCGGAGCCGTTCGGTGATTTCGGGCAGTGCGCTACCCTCAACCTTGAGGTGGATGATCGCAGTCACATCGTAGCCGAGCGCGCCGTAGTCGACGATCGGGGTGTAGCCGTTGACGACGCCTTCGGCTTCGAGATCACGAAGATGGTTTGAGACGGTTGTTACGGACACATCAAGTTCTTCGCCGAGACTTCGGAGACTGGCGCGACCGTTGCCCAGAAGTGCGTTGATCAACTTGGCATCGAGGTTTTCGTACGTCATTACAGTTACCGACGGACGGGAGCCATTAGAATTTTACGAATATCCAATTTCTTAGATTAAGAGGGCGTAATTGCACTTAGCGACAAGGTCTTTATACTGGGTGAAAATAACCTAACCGTCCATAACATGACGGATACTAACGTTGCCACAGACGGTGGACTGACCAAAAAAGAACAGGCCGTGATTGATGAGATTGAAGCGGAGGGAATCGACTTCCTTCGTCTGCAGTTTACCGATATTCTTGGGGTCGTCAAAAACGTTTCAGTGCCGGCCCGACAGGCGGAGAAAGCCTTTACCGACGGGATTTATTTCGATGGCTCGTCGATCAGCGGCTTCGTCCGCATTCAGGAGTCCGACATGCGGCTCAAGCCCGATCCGGACACGTTCGCCATCCTGCCATGGCGAAAAAACGAGGAAAGCGGTGCCGCACGCCTTATTTGTGACATCATCGACACCTCGACTGGCGAGCCGTTCAAAGGCGACCCACGCTATGTGCTGAAGGAAGCAATCGGCAAAGCCGAAGACCACGGCTTCGATGTTAACATGGCACCTGAGCCGGAGTTCTTCCTGTTCAAACAGGACGAAGACGGCTATGCAACCACGGAGTTCGCCGACCAGGGTGGCTACTTCGACCTTGCCCCAAAAGACCTCGCGAGCGACGTTCGCCGTGACATCATCTTTGCGCTCGAAGACATGGGCTTCGAGATCGAAGCCAGCCACCACGAGGTCGCCGAGGGTCAGTACGAGATCAACTTCGAGTACGACGATGCACTGACGACGGCCGACAACGTCGCAACGTTCCGGACGGTCGTTCGTGCGGTCGCCGCACAGCACGACCTGCACGCGACGTTCATGCCGAAACCCGTCCCCAAGATCAACGGCTCGGGAATGCACACCCACATGTCGTTGTTCAAAGACGGCGAGAACGCCTTCCACGACAGCAGCGACGAGTTCGACCTGAGCGGAACGGCGCACTCGTTCCTCGCCGGCATTCTTGAGCACGCACAGGCGATCTGTGCGGTCACCGACCCAACGGTCAACAGCTACAAACGCCTGGTGCCCGGCTACGAGGCACCCGTCTACGTTGCCTGGTCGGACCGCAACCGCTCGGCACTCATCCGCAAGCCAGCGGCCCGCATCCCGGCGGCAAGCCGTGTCGAGGCTCGCTTCCCCGACCCATCGTGTAACCCATACCTCGCGTTCGCCGCGCTCATCACCGCCGGTCTCGACGGTATCGAGCGCGATCTTGAGGCACCGGATCCAGTTCGAGAGAACATTTACGAGTTCGACGAGGCCAAACGCGAAGAGTACGGCATCGACACGCTCCCAGGCAACCTTGGCGAAGCCGTCGATGCCCTCGAAGCGGATGAGGTCATTCTCGACGCACTCGGCCCGCACGTGTCCGAGAAGTTCATCGAAGCCAAGAACGCCGAGTACGACGACTACCGCATCGACGTCTCGCAGTGGGAACTCGACCGCTACCTCGAAACGTTCTAAGGCGACCACACACAGCCATTTTTTGCGACACCAGCGTGTGAGCAGCAGCACGACGATGGCGCGGACGTGATGAGTGGCAGTCCCACAATACTCGTCACGGCCACCGCACTCACCACGAACGCGCCACCCAACCCGACGACGCCGGCATAGGCGCTCATCCAAAGGTCACCGGCGACAAACAGTCCGACGACCGCACTGCCAACCGGAACAGCCGGCGCGGAAGTCGGACGCTCACCGTACCAAACCCACATCAACAACCCGCCAACGGCCGCACCGAGCGCGAGGGCGACCTGTTGTGTTTCGCGCGAATAGCCGCCAGTGTGTGCCGCCACAGTCCCGACGATTCCACAGAGTATCGCGAGGCCAACCAACCGCTCGGGGAGTACGCGAATGCGATCCGGAGCGCTGGCCATGGGTAGTGGTTCGTGTGTCCGTGGCTCGAAGAATGAACATTGGCATCAGCGACCGACCCCAGCCGAGTTTCACACGCGCCGTTCGTTATGATTTGAGACGGACAACTGTCGTTTCATCAGATTCGGTCACGGTGACCAGTCCGTCACCGGCCAGATCCGAGACCAACTCGCGAAGCCACTCCCGACCGTACTCGCCGTCGGGCGTGTAGTCGACGCGGATTCGGTGGCCGAGCGTATCCAGTTCGAGCGCGTTGTGTTCGCCGAGCAACCGAATCACCCGACCCCGAAACTGTCGGCGACTTCCCTCGAAACGGGGCTGCGTCGGCACGTCGGGAGCCGTAAAATCGCCGGAGTCATAGGCCGAACACCACGTGCGCCACGGACAGCCAGCCATGTCGCAGTCGGGTGTTTTGCCGCAGGCGGTCGCACCGAGTTCCATGATCGCGTTGTTCCAGACACGTGATCTGTTCGTCGGCATGAGTTCGTTCGCCGCAGCCTCGAACGCCGCGTCGTCATCGGGGACGTCGAACGCGCGGTAGAGCACGCGCTTGACGTTGGTGTCGACGACCGCGTCGCCGTTGTTGAACGCAAAAGAGGCGACGGCGTTGGCGGTGTACGGCCCGACGCCCATCAGCGCCTGTAGTTCGGTGGGCGACTCGGGAAACTCGCCATCATGGTCGCCGACGACCTGACCCGCAGCCTCGTGGAGATATTTCGCACGGTTGTTGTAGCCGAGACTGTGGGCGCTCCAGAAGGCGACGACGTCGCTTCGGGCGGCAGCGGCCAGCGAGTCGACCGTCGGCCACTTTTCGAGAAATGCGGCCCACGCCTCGACAACCCGGTCGAGTTGGGTCTGCTGGCTCATCACCTCCGAGACCAAAATGGCGTAGGGGTCGTCGGTTTCGCGCCACGGGAAGTCGCGGTGGTCGGCCTCGTACCACTCGATAAGTGCCGTTTGGGCCGCCGCAACGGTGTCGCCGTCGGCTGAAAGCCGCCGGTCGTCGTCCGACTCGGTCATTGTCGATAGTCGGACAGGGAGAAAGTTAGGCGTGCTGATCGAGTCGACGCGAGCGCGTGGTGTGCCCTGACCGTTCGGCCGACCGACTGAGCAGACGGGCAAACGAACGGCAATTCCTTTGCCGACGCCGACCCACCACCCGCCCATGAGCCTCGACGAGCTAACCGCGGAAGTCACCGCCCAGTACAGCGCGATCGACGACGAAATCGAGGTCGGACTCGATCGCGAAACCAAGAACGAACTCGCCATGTTGGCCGCGGCGTTCGATGTCGACGAGCCGGCCGAGCTCCTCGTTCGCGGCGTCCACCTGCTGTACCGACAGACCGTCGACACCGGCGATCTGGATTTTCATCTCCGATCGGGGTTCGATGTCACCTACGACGAGTATCTCTCAGGAATGAGTTACGCGGAGATGACCGGCGAAAGCACGCTTCCCTCGCTGGATGAGTCGAACCGCTACCGGATGTAATCGCGGTGGCGACACAGATCGCTCCGCACTGACGAGACGGTCGTAACCAGAAATCAAGAACACGCGAACCGCTAGCCGAGGGCGTCGTCAGTAGCTGCCCGAAGCAACGCACAACCGAGGTCGGCCTCGCGCTCGGTCACATCGAGTGGCGGCAACAACCGAAGCGTGGCGTGGCCGCAGCCCAGCGTAAGCAGGCCACGGTGGAGCGCCGCCGTTTGAACCGCATCGCGCTGGGCTTTTGTCTCAAAATCGATCGCCAACATGAGGCCGAGTCCCCGAGCGTCAGTTACCTGTTCAGTGTCGGTTGCGAGCGTGGTGAGCCGATCGAGGAACTGCTCACCGCGGCGGATTGCGTTCTCACGCAGACCCTGTTCTTCGATAATATCGATCGTGAGCGCGCCCTGTATCGATGCGAGAATGTCGCCAGCGCCCCATGTTGACGACAGCCGGCCCGATTCGTGGGGAAAAATCTCGTCAGTCGAAACGGTCGCTCCCACCCGGAGCGCCTTGGCCGCCACAACAATGTCGGGGTCGAACGCGTAGTGATCCGAGCCCCACCGCTTGCCCGTTCGGCTGAGCCCGCTTTGGATCTCGTCGGCGATCAGGGTGATGTCGTGTGTGTCGGCCACGGCGGCGAGTTCCTCGCCGAACGGCTGGCTGGGAATCCGGTAGCCGCCCTCGCCCTGGACCGGTTCGAGAATGATGAACGCGACCTCGTCGGGGTCAAGCGGTCCGCGATCAGGGGCGACCAGCCGCCGGAGCTGTGAGCCCGTGTCGGTGAAAAATCCACAGCCACACGAGTCGGCCGTACAGGTTCGATCCGTGCAAAACGGTACGTCGTAAATCGAGGGGAGTTCGGGGAAGTTGCGTTTTTGGACCTGTTTCGACCGGTTCAGCGAGAGCGTGCCGAGCGTCCGGCCGTGAAACGCGCCATCGAACGTAATGCCGTACTGGCCGTCACTGTGGTCGTAGGCGATCTTGATGGCGTTTTCGACGGCCTCAGCGCCAGAGTTCGAGAGAAACACCCGGTCCATGTCGTAGTCGGCGGTGAGTTCGATCAGGCGCTCCATGAGGCCGGCCGGGCCGGGGAGGCCGTCATCGGCGGGCGACTGGCCGCTCGAAACGTAGAAGTCCTGGCCGGCGATTTTCAGCGGATCGACGAGATCGAACGCGTCGAGTCGATCGAGCAGCGTCGGGTTGTTGTAGCCGAGCGGCGCGGCCGCGACGTGGCTCGTGAAATCCATGAGGACGTTGCCATCGACGTCGGTGCAAAACGGGCCGATGGCGGGCCCCGAGAGATCCCAGACGAAGTCGTAGACGTAGGTGCTTGCGGCGGCGGTTTGGTGGTGGTACTCGACCCACTCGGCGGCGCGGTCGCCGGGAAGGCGTTCGACGTTGGGTTCGACCGTCGCACGATCCATAGCTAGTCGTCGGCGAACCGCGCGGTAAACCTTCCGCCGACTGCAACACAACGAGTGAGCGGTGAGCGAGCACAGCAAGCCGGACGGAGACAAAAGCGGTGGCAGAGATTACGCGCTGATGTACTGGGCTTCCCAGTCGGTACGGGCGTCGATTTCGCGGGAGCCGCGTCGCGTCAACGTGTAGAAGTTCGTTCGTCGGTCACGCTGGCCTTTCTCGACGAGCCCTTTGTCGACGAGGGTATCGAGATTGGGATACAGCCGACCGTGGTGGATTTCTTTTTCGTAGTACTCTTCGAGTTCGTCTTTGATCGCGAGCCCATGCGGCTCCTCCAAGCCAGCAATTACATAGAGGAGGTCGCGCTGGAATCCTGTCAAGTCGTACATCGGTAATGTCCGATACAAAGTTATTCTCTAAAAGAAATAAATATTTCGGCCTGCCGTGAGCAATCGAGCCAGGACGGAATAACACACACGAATTGAACCGGTCGAAATGTGTTCGGTTCGTGTCCAGTTCGAAAAGCTACTATTCGAAGGGGGACGGCACATATAGACATACCGTGGCACAATCATTTAAGTAATCACACTGCGTCTAGGGCCGTATGCCCGAAGAAGTGTTATTCAAATCCGAATCACGACAGTCACGCGAATCGATTGCGACGTATCTCCGTGCGGTCGCCGACAAACTCGACGCCGGCGAGGCGGTAACGCTGTCGACTGGCAGCGAGTCGACGACGCTGGAGATTCCCGCACAGCCAACGTTCGAGGTCAAAGCCGAGCGCGAAACCGACAGCAGCGGGGCCAACGCCGAGCGTTCGGTCGAGTTCGAAATCGAGTGGAAAGAAAACGGCGACGACGAGCACGCGGGCGGCTCGCTCAGCATCGAGTAGCGTCGCAACCGACACAGCCGGATCTTTGTACGCGCCGAACCGACCACACCCATGGAACTTCCACCGGTTGGTCTCGGGACGATGGGTATCGACGACCCGCGCGTCATCGAAACCGCCCTTGCTGTTGGCTACCGCCATCTCGACACCGCCCAGATTTACAAAAACGAGGACGTCGTTGGCGACGCACTCGCCGCAAGCAGCGTCGATCGCGATCAGGTCACCGTCGCCACCAAAATTTGGGCCGACAGCCTCGCAGCCGACGACGTCCATGCCACCGCCGCTGAGAGTGCAGCCAGACTCGGCGTCGACGTCATCGATCTGCTCTACGTGCATCGGCCGATCGAGTCGTACCAGCCGCGAGAAACGCTCGCCGCGTTCGACGAACTATCCGCAAACGGGACGATTGGCGCCGTCGGACTGAGCAACTTCACACTCGACGAACTCGCCATCGCCCGTGACCGGCTCACCGTGCCGGTCGCAGCCCATCAGGTCGAGTTCCATCCGTTGTTCTGGTCGCCCGCGCTGCTCGAAGACGCTCGCGCACACGACACGACGCTTGTCGCCTACTCGCCGCTTGCCGGCGGTCGCGTCCGCGAAATCGACACGGTTGTCGAGATCGCTGCAGCCCACGAGACCACGCCCGAAGCGGTCGCCATCGCGTGGCTCACGGCGAAGCCCAACGTGGTGACGATCCCGAAAGCCAGCAGCCGACCGCATCTTGTGGCCAACCTCGCGGCGGCCGATCTCAGCCTCTCGGCCGACGAATGTCGCCGTATCGACGAGATTGACCGAACCGTCGAGCTGTACCCCGAATAGGGACGAAAGCGACCGGCAGCCGCCGCCAACTACTGACAGCCACCGCTAACGACCGACAGTCGCCGACAACGAAAGCTCGTCCGCGGCGTCACCGCTCGCCGCCGACTAGCTGCTTATTGGGTTCCGTAGTCAACAATCAGCATGGTCGTCTCACTCGACACGCTTCCCGATTTCGTCGCGGGCGGCTTCGTCGTCATCGGCGTCGTCACCGTCTTCCGGGTGGTGTGGCGCTACCGGGCGACGGTCGGGGCCGTCCGTCGGGCCGAACAGGCCAGCGGCACCCTCCATCGCGTGGGCATTCAGCCGGTTCGTGGCGGTGGGTCGACGGCGTACGTGCTGGCCGTCGAGTACACCTACCAGACGCCAACCCAGCGGCTTCGTGGAGAAACGGTGTATCCCGGCGGCAACCGGTTCGTCGCACGGTTTTCGACGCGCGAGGCGGCACAAAACGCCCTCGCGGCCTACGAGAAAGACAGCGAGTTACCGGTCTACTACGATCCGACCGACCCCGGACACGCGTTTTTGGATCGAGAGATACAGACCGGAACACTGGTCGGGCGTCTCGGATTCGGCGGTTTCCTCGTTGTGCTCGGCGTGCTCACCGCGCTGTTCGTGTGAGCAGCGAAGAGGGCGTCACGTGCGACAGATCAGTCGTCGGCGACGGCTTTCGGTTTCTCGCGTGGGAAGTTGCCGATGGTTGCCCGTCGGAAGCCCTCCTCGTCGAACGTGTGCTCGCCGTCGAGGAATTCGAGCAGTTGGCGCGTGTCGCGCATCGCGTTTTTGAGACACGTCGAGGCACCCGGCGACGGCGTAATGTTGAAAATAATGTCGTCGCCAGTGAGTTTTGCCTCGCCCATGTCGAGCGATTTCGTCTTCGTGTTGACGATCTGTGGCCGCACGCCACCGAAGCCCTTTGCCCGCGAGATGTCACCCTCCTCGACCGTCGGGACGACTTTCTGGACGTGCGGGAGGAACGTTTTTTCGCCGACGACCGGCAGGTCGTAGACGAGATTTTGCAGCACGTACGGCAGCAGAATGCGGTCGGCCATGATGTTCAGATAGCTCAACACCGAATCGGGCGTGAGTTCGAACACATCGAAGAAGTCCGAGACGGTCGAGAGGTTGCCACGTTCGAGCGCGGGAACGACCTTCGCCGTCGGGCCGAACCGCGTGAGGTCGCCGTCGTGAACCTCGGCGTCGCCGTGTACCGCCGCGAAGGGCAGTTTCTTCATCTGCAGCGTGTACACCTTGCCGTTCAGCAGTGCGTCGTCCGCAAGGAAGAAGCTGCCCGCAACCGGGAGCAACGAGAGGTTCTCGCCGTAGCCCATTTTCTTGGCGATCTGGAGGCTGTGTGAGCCGGCCGCAACGACGGTCGTATCGGCGGCAAACCAACCCGCCTCGTCGGTCTCGATGAGGAACTCGTCGTCGGTCTCGTTGACGCGTTCGACTCTCGTGTCGAGAAAGACGTCGACACCCTCGAGATCTTCGACGCGATCGACGAACGACTGGGCGACCGCGCCGTAATCGACGGTGTAGCCGTCCGGCGTCTGCAGGGCGAGCATCTCGGTGTCTGAATCGCGTCCCTCGACGACCTTTGGCTCCAGCTCGGCGATTTCCTCGCGGCCGATCGCCTCGAGTTTGGGAAACAGCTCGCCGAAGCCCTCGTCGTACTGGCGGGCTTCGAGTTTGTCGACCTCGTCGTCGCCAACGGCCAGCACCATTTTGCTCCGTTTGCTGTGCAGTTCACGGTTCGGATCGTTGGCTTCGAGATACCCTGCGACCATCTCTGCACCCTCTTTGACTTGCTCGGCTTTCTCGAGCGTGTAGTTCGTCTCGATGTCGCCGAAATGGAGTGTTTGGGAGTTGTTCGTGTGGTGGGAGTTGACCGCCGCAATGTCGGATTCCTTCTCGATGAGCGCCACCCGTTCGATGTCGGTGAACGTCCCAACCGTGTACAGAAGCGATGCCCCGCTGATTCCACCGCCAACGATAACGAGATCGTATTCCTTCGGCATATGTAGTATTCTCCTCGCGCGGATTTCCGTCTTCATCCAGTAATCGGGCTGACCCTACAAAGGAGCTACTATCTGTGAGGCGAAGACACGAGCCGAGAACAGACCGGTTAGAACGTCGAGAGGTCGCCCTCGATCACATCACGGGTGACCGAGGTCACGTCGGCGAGTTCGCGGTCGATGATCGCGTGAATTTCGTCTTCGACATCCGCGAGTTCGACGCCGTCGACAGTGACCGCCTGCGCGTCGGCAACGTGTGGCTGGTCGATCGGCTGGCCGATCTGACTCAGGAGGCGAACCTGCAGGTCGCGAATGCCGTCGACCTCGCTCACGACCGATTCGGCGATGCGCGTCGACAGCAGATTGTAGATTTTGCCGATGTGGTTGACTGGGTTTTTCCCCGAGGTGGCCTCCATGCTCATCGGTCGGTTCGGCGTGATGAGCCCGTTGGCGCGGTTGCCCCGGCCGACCGAGCCGTCGTCGCCCTGTTCGGCCGACGTGCCGGTGACAGTGAGATAGATCGAGCCCTCTTCGAGGTCGTCAGCGGTGTTGACATCGACGCTCACCTCGCGGTCGGTGATCTCCTCGGCGAGTTCGGTCACGTAGGCTTCGACGCGGTCGACCGCGTCGGCGTAGGCCGCGAGATCTTCGATGTAGGCGTCGACCATCGCGGCGGCGACGGTGATGTTGATGTGCTCGCCCTCGCGTTTGCCCATCACCTTCACGTCCGGGCCGAGTTCAGGGTTGTCGGCGACGTAGGTCGTGTTGAGTTCGTGTTCGGTTCGGTAGACGATTGCTTCCGTCTCGGTCAGCGGCGCGTGACCAACGCCGAAGGAGGTGTCGTTGGCCATCGGGACGGTTGCGCCGTCCTCGCCGAACACCTCTTGGAGGTCGCCAGAGCCCTCGCCGAGTCGAACGTCGACAATCACGTCGCGTTCGACGTCGAGTTCGGGGAAGGTGTCGTCGAGATAGTCGCGGGCGGCCGCAAGCGCGGTCGAATCAACCGGCAGCTGCTGGCCGTCGTACTCCTTGGTCGCACGGCCGACGATGAGGAGGTAGATTGGCTCGATGACCTCGCCGCCGCCGAAGGCGGGCGCGGCGCGACCGGCGACCAGTTGGGTTTCGTCGGTGTTGTAGTGCAGCACCTTGCCAACACGATCGAGATAGAGCTGTGAGAGCGCCCGCGAGACACACTCTGCGAGTCCGTCGCTGATCGAATCGGGGTGACCGATTCCCTTTCGTTCGACGATTTCGACCGCCTGATCCTCGACGGCCCGCCGGTCGAGTTCGCTAATCTGAATGTTCCGACTCATTGCCGACCTTTCGCTTTCACTGATGCTATAACTTGCGGAAACCTCTCGACAACAGAATATAACTTACACGCATTAATTGGCCGTGCTCGGCCGACGATCAACCCACACTCGTTCCCACCTGTCTCCAGTCAGTCGTTCCCGTCAGCCGCGAGCAACAAGCCAAGATACGAGGTCCGAATCTGGTCGTCGGCGTCGAGGCCGAGCGTTTCGAGCACCGCAATGGCACCCTCGCGGATCGATTCAACGCCCTCCTCGTCGGTTTCGCGTTCGACTTCGACGAACTCGCCGAGGCCGTCGACCGCGTCGATCACGACGGTGTAGCCGTCAAGTTCGTAGAACGTCCGGTCTTTTTTCACGACGAACGCGGCTTCGAAGCCAAGTCCCGAAAGAATCCCCGCGAGCGCGTTCTCGTCGTCGACGGCGGTTTCGTGTTCCTCGCGGGTTTTCGATTCGGCCTCGACGAGCGGTCCTTTGTAGGTCAGTTTCGTCACCGACTCGCCCGTCGCGGGTTCCTCGCGACGAATCCGCAGCGCCTCGTCGGTCTCGGCAAAATCGCGGTGTGGCGCATTGTAGTACGAATCGATCTGTCGACGACTCCCGGTTCGCGTCGCTCCCACGTCGTTGAGTCGCGCGCGGAGTGACTCGTGGTCAGCGCGACATTTGAGTTCAACTTCGTACATAACTGATTGGAGACGGTGGCAACCCAAAGGTTCGGGGGTCGGCGTGTGGCAATTTGGGAAAGACACCGTGTGACTGAGCGCTCACGACCACGTGCCGTGTGACCAGTCAACACGGACGCTTGGCGCCGAGACGGCGTCGAACCGTGCTTCTTAAGGGTACATCG
>LKMS01000033.1 GCA_001563965.1 Haloferacaceae archaeon PL-Br10_E2g29
GCCGACCGTGATCCCTACTACGTGCTGGGCGCGTGCAACCCGGCGATGGCCGACCGCGCGCTGGATGCGACGGGCAACCAGATCGGCGCGCTGTTCCCCTGTAATATGATCGTCTGGCAGGAAGAACCGGGCCTCCAGCGCGTCTACCACGTCTCGATCATGAAGATTGCTCGTCTGCTCGACATGACGACTGATGCGGAGGAGCTCGACGCGATTATCGACGAAACCGGTGAGATGGTCGAAGCCGTGTTCGCTCAACTCGACGGGTCGACCGACTAACCGAACCGAACAGAATCGAGTTCGTGATCGGCGACTCACACCGATCCGAACGCATCGAGGCCGGACTGCCGGCCCGCCACCAGCGTCGACTGCCGTCGGAGGTCGGCCATCGACACCGGCAGCAGCTCAACAATCTCACTGACGGCATCGTCGAACGTCTCGCATTCGCCGTGTTCGCCGTCAAAGGCGTGGCGGACTGCTTCGCGAACCTGCCAGACGCCGACCGGTCCCCAGTACTCGTCGGAAACGTGCCGCAAGACGAGCGCTTTGGCCTGCCGGCCAATCCTGTCGAGGGACTCCAGGACGGCCAGCCGCGCGGCGTAGTAGGCTCCCGCCGTCTGCTCGACGTAGCTCGTCCGACCCCCAGCACCCTCGTAGTCGCTGGCGAGCCAGATACCGGCCGCTGGATCGGGGTTCCAGACGCTGCCCGGAGCCTTGAACTCGACCAGCTCGAACTCCCAGTGGCCCGGTGCGAGAATCACCCAGAAACTGTTGCCCAGATACTCGTTATGCCAGACTGAAACGGTGTCGACGCTGGTGGCATCGCGTTGTTTTCCCCGCAGGAACTGACCAACGGTGTCATCGACCGCCGTAATCGACCACCGGGTGGGGACGAGTCGGCGGTTCTCGCGCTGGCCGAGCGCACCCGCCGAGAGAATCGTGTTGATCTCGTAGACGTCGAACCCCCGGTTGTACAGATAGTTCATCGCGCCCGTTGCGCCCCAGTCGTCGTCTTCGAGCGTCTTTTTGACCGGCCGAGGGACGTGTGGATTCTCGGTGAGCGTGGCGTCTGTTGCGTGGGCGCGTGGGCCGGTCGGCGTCGATACGTCGCCCGGCGAGAGACTCAGATCGAGTTCCGGCGTGCCGTCGAGACCGACCTCGATGCCGACGGGGCGGTCGGCGATGGCGACCTCGCGTTGGACGCCGAGAAACCCCTCCCACGAGTCGTGGACGGTCGTCTCGACGGGCGTCGACTGGCTGGCGTTGAGCAGCGAAGTCCGACGGTCGAACACGTCCGTTATCGAAACACCCTCGTCGTACCACTCGCTGCTGGTCGCAAACTGGGCAGCAGTGGTTTCGTTGCCGACCGGCGACAGCAACCCGGTCGACACCTCGGGATAGCCCGACCGGCCGACGAAAATGGAGGGCGAAACGCTCCCGAAACCGCCGTCGTCGGCCACGTCGCCGAACTGGTCGCCGATGCCATCCAGACGGTCGAGAATCTCGTATGACTTTTCGGCGGCGAGGCGGCGACGCTCCGCACGGTCGCCTGCCTCATAGTCGATGAACGCCGAGAGCCGCATTGGCAGCAAAACCGCGCCCGGACGGCTTGAGCATTACTCTGTTCAGTCTGACAGGATCCGTGCGGGCGACAGTATCCTGTCGGAACGCCGGGAGCGATGTCGTTTTGCGGTCGTAGCGAGGAGAGACGTGTATGCCGACGATCACCTGCGATCCCGAGGCCGCCGCCGACCGGCTCGCACGCGCTGGCGTCGACCTCGCCGACGGCAACACGCCCCACGAGAAGTGGCGGGCCGAACGGGGTGAGGCCGTCGCGGTCGCCTACGCCGACAAAGTCGTTGTCCAGGGCGCGCGGCCAACCGATCTGACGATGCTGCTGCAAGACGGCGCCGACCGCGCGCACGTCTACTTCGACGGCGCCTGTCGCGGGAATCCCGGACCCGCCGCCGTTGGCTGGGCGATCGTTTCGGCCGACGGCATCGTCGCCGACGGCGGCCAGCGAATCGGCGAGACGACCAACAACCGCGCGGAGTACGAGGCGCTCATTCGCGCGCTGGAAGCCGCCCGCGACCTCGGGGTCGACGAGATCGACGTTCGCGGCGATTCCCAACTCATCGTCAAACAGGTTCGCGGCGAGTGGAACACCAACGATCCGGGGCTTCGCGAGCGCCGCGTTCGGGTTCGTGCGTTGCTCGAAGCGTTTGAGCGGTGGTCGCTCGAACACGTACCCCGCGAAATCAACAGCCGCGCGGACACGCTCGCAAACGAGGCACTCGATGGCTGAACCACTGGCTGCCAACGAGGGACGAAACCAATGAGTAACAATGAACAGGCGGAGCAATCCAGCACCGACGAGACCGAGTCGACGTCAGCCGCCGAGATTCCCGAGGAAGTCATCAGCGAGGCCGAACGGCTGACGCGACTGGCCCGCTCAGTCGAGACCGCGCAGGACGATTCGGCAGGGGGCAACGAGATGGACGGCGAAAACGGGGGAATCGAGCTCGCTGCCAACGATGAGGCCGCCGTCTATCGTGACAAGCGCGACGCACTGCTCACCGCACACGACTACACCGCGCGGGTTCGGGAGGACGACGAGACGCTCGTGTTGTACCCCGACGAGTGGCTGGATGGCGACACCGTCGTGTTGAATCGGATCGAGGATACGGGCCGCGCAATCGAGGTGTCGCTCTCGGCGCGCGTCGGCGAAGAAACGTTCGCGGAAATCGAACGGTACAACAGGGCAATTGTCGAGCAGGTCGCCACCGAGTACGGCGACGACCACGCCGCAAACCTCCGGGCGTTTGCGGATTTTATGGGGAACCACTATCTGTTGCGAATCGATGCGGCGACCGATGACCACCTCACCGAGTTCCGTACGGAGTACTACCCGCGCAACGTGTGGCCAACCGAAACACAACGAACGGTGCTTGATGACTCTCTTGAGTTGCTGTCGAAGGTGGCGACACAACGGTAGCCCGGCGTGCGTGAATCCGGTGTCGCCGGCGGTTCACGCGCGCAGTCAGGTGAAGTCCGTGAGGACTGAGTTACTGGATCTGTGCGGTGTGGTGCTGATTCGGAGCGAGTTCCCTTACGCGGTGAGCAACGCACGAACGTCGTCAGCGCGGTCACTGTTGGTGACGAACTTCGCGACCGACCACTCGAACTGATCCAAAATCGCCTCGTAGCCCGCGTCGGTGAGTGCGTACTGGTTGGTTCGTTTGTCGAGTTCGCTCTTTTCGACAAGCGAGAGGTCGACGAGCGTATCGAGGTTCGGGTAGAGTCGGCCGTGGTTGACTTCCGTGCCGTAGTACGATTCGAGTTCGCGCTTGATTGCGAGCCCGTAGCGTGGCTCCTCTGCGAGGATCACGAGGATGTTCTGTTGGAATGCCGTGAGGTCGCGCGCGATGCCCGAACTATCACTGATTGATTGTGCCTCTGACATGGTATCAAAGATGGTGCCAGTATACTTAACAGTTCTCAAATATTCCATTTTCGTCGGTGAAAGATTCCACGTTTCGTTGTGAGAGGCGGTGTGTGAAGTAATAATACAACGCACATTCGCACCGTAAGTGGCTGAATTCAGATATATGCGAGAATTACTACAAAGTGGTCAGGAGAGACCCACAGTGGACGCAGAGTCACCGTGGCTATCACAGGGGAGTCAGTCGTTGATTGCTGCTAACTCAGCGGCTGATGTTTCGTGTGCATACGGCGTCGGCTGGGAATACAGTATGCTTATGGGTAATTATTTATCCGAACATCGTGTACAATCATGTACGATGAGCACGACCCAGCCCACATTCGGCATCCGACACCTGACTGTCGTGCCGACCAACCTCGACGCGGTCGAAACGGCCGACCAATCGATGTTCGACGAACGCGACGCCACCGGCGGTGACGACGGCTAGCGAGGCTGCACGACGCGTGACCACTGCGAGGACATCGTCGTGCGAGGGTTCACGTCGCTTCCTGTGTGACCGAGAGGCAAACCCATTTGATGCCACCGCCATTAGAGGCTGGTAATGGCGAAATGCGACGCATGTGGGTCGGACGAAAATATGCCATACCAGTGTCGACGGTGTGGACAGACGTTCTGTGCGGACCACCGGCTTCCCGAAAACCACGCCTGTCCGGGGTTGGGCGAGTGGAACGACCCCGACGGCGTGTTCGACAGCGGCTTCGACGATTCGGTTCAGCGCTCAGGCGGAGCCAGCGACCGCAGCCTCCTAACCAAACTCACCGGTCCCGGCGGCCCGCTTGCGTACTTCCGCGGCAACATGACCTACGCGTTTTTAGCGATTATCTGGGTCACGTTCATCCTTCAGTGGCTCACGTTGCTCATCGGCGGAACCGCGCTCCATCAGTCGGTTTTCGTGCTCCGTCCACAGAACCCGGAGTACGTCTGGACGTGGGTCACCTCGGTGTTCGCCCACTCGCCGACAAACTTCTTTCACATCGTGTTCAACAGCATCGTGATCTTCTTTTTCGGCCCGCTGGTCGAGCGCTACATCGGCTCGAAAAAGTTCGCCATCCTGTTTGTCGTCAGCGGCATGCTCGCCGGACTGAGCCAGATTGGGCTCACGATGCTTGAGCAACCCATTACCGCGACGACGCCGGGTGTACTCGGCGCGAGCGGCGCAGCCTTGGCGATCATGGGCGTGATCACCGTCCTGAACCCCAAGCTCACGGTGTTGCTCTACTTCGTCATTCCCGCCCCAATCTGGTTGCTGACGCTCGCAACGGCCGCAATCAGCGTCTTCTTCATCGGCTCGGGGCAAGCCGGCGGGGGCGGCATTGCCCACGGCGCGCACCTCGTTGGCCTCTTTGTTGGCCTCGCGTACGGCGAGTACGTCAGACGAACGCAGTCGATTCGGATGTCGAATCAAGTTCGTCTCGGCGGTGGCGGGCCGGGTGGCCCTGGCGGGCCGGGCGGCCCCGGTCGCCGACGGTTCTGAGCGATGGATCCGGTTCGTCCCGCATTGCTCCCGGAGGCGTCGCTGTCGCGCGAGGAGATGAAGGCCCGCCAACGGGAGGTCGCCGAGACGGCCGTGTTCGACGATCGGTTCGATTGTGGGGCGGGCGCTGTCGACCTTGGCAACGTCACGCTCGAAACCGTCGACGTCGCATCCGACGAACGTCCGCTTGTCGCCGGCATCGACCAGGCCTTCGTCGACGACGTCGCACTCAGCGCGGTCGTCGTCCTCCGTGGCGACACCGTCGTCGAACGAACCCACGCGGTGACCGCGCTGTCGACACCCTACATTCCGGGACTACTCTCGTTTCGCGAGGGCGCAGCAATCATCGCGGCGCTCGGAACGCTCGACTGCGACCCCGACCTGTTGTGTTTCGACGGCAGCGGCAGACTCCACTACCGACAGGCCGGACTCGCGACACACATCGGGGTCGTCTTCGACGTTCCCGCGATCGGTGTCGCCAAACGGCTGCTCTGTGGAACGCCTCGGGAGTCGACAGCAGGTCGACCGGCCGGCTGGCGAACGCCGATTGCGGCCGCGAGCGACGACAACGGTCGCGGCGTCGACGCTCCACCCGAAACCGTCGTCGGCTACGCCTACCAGTCGCGACAGTACGACTCGCCGAACCGCCACATCAACCCGCTGTACGTGAGTCCGGGCCACCGGCTGTCCGCGGAGACGACGGCCGACCTCGTTGCGGCGCTCTGTGATGGCTACAAACTGCCCGAACCGACCCGGCTGGCCGACAGCTACGCCGACGAAATCAAAAACGAGTTGCCGGAGGCGGACGGGTTGGCGGACGTAGCCGAGTTGCAGGAGGCGGGCGGGTTGTCAGCGGCGGAAGACACAAAAACCGGATCAAGCGCCGATGGCGTATAATTAACACCCCCGCGGCCATACAGCGAGTGTGCAACCGAAGACGGTACTCATTACTGGCTGCTCATCGGGCATCGGGCGAGCGACCGCGCTGGCGTTCGCCGCCGAAGGGTGGGCGGTGTACGCCACCGCTCGCGACCCAGGGGACATCGAGGCGCTCGAAGACGCCGGCTGTACCATCGACCGACTCGACGTAACCAATCAGGACGACGTCGACCGCGTTGTCGACCGGATTCTCGACGAACACGGCGTGATTTCCTGTCTCGTCAACAACGCGGGCTACGGCCAGTTCGGGCCGGTCGAAGACGTCTCGATAGAACAGGTCGAAAAACAGTACACGGTCAACGTGTACGGCGTCCATCGGCTCATCAAGGCCGTTCTCCCACACATGCGCCGCGAGGAAGACGGCACGATCATCAACATCTCCTCGGTCGCCGGCCGCTTGGCGTTTCCCGGCGGCGGCGTCTACTGCGGTTCGAAGTTCGCCGTCGAGGCGCTGTCGGATGCCCTGCGCGCGGAGGTCGAACCGTTCGGCATCGATGTCGTCGTCATCCAGCCCGGCCCGGTCAAAACCGCCTTCACCGATCGCGCGGAGTCCGAAGTCGACCAAATCGAGCGGGCCGGCGTCTACGAGGACTTCTATTCGATGTTTGACGACACCCAAGCCATCGGTGGCGACGGCCCCGGGTCGGTGAGCGCCGAACGGGTCGCCGAAGACATCATCAACGCCGCGAGTGCGACCAAGCCGGTCGCCCGCGTCCCGGTTGGAACCCCCGCCAGACTCGCCGTGCTCGCCCGATTTCTCCCCGATACGGTTCGCGACCGCGCGTGGTCGTTGCTTCGACGACTCGGGTGACAGCTTCGACGACTTGGCTAATACCGTCGCAACCAACGTGGAACGTATTAGTCCAGACACGCGGCAACGACCCGGAGCGCCGCCTCGCCACGAACCTCATCGGCCAGCAGTGGGACCCGCTTGACCGTCCGGCCGCGAAACAGATCAGTCGCATTCGCGAGCGCCGTTTGTTGAACCTGCCAGCGACGCGCGCAGAACTCACAGTCATCGAGATTCGGGGTGACGATCCACTGCGGATCGATTTCGAACTCGGTGACGTCGGTCACGTTCTCCATCACCCGGTTGACGACGAGCGTTTGGACCGGAATCTCGAAGCTTGCCAGCTGATCGACGAGCCGCCCGGATTCGACGACGCTCATCTCCTCTGGAATCATGACGACCCGGAAATCCGTTTGACCCGGATCGCGAAGCACCGCGCGAAGCCGCTCGATTCGGTCGCGAAGTGCGTCCAACTCCGCCGACGGGTCGGCGTCGTCGCCCCCGCCGAACAGTCCCGTGACGCCGCCGAGCATCCCGCTCATTTTTTGTCGAAGTTGGAGGAGTCGACCGACCATCGAGTCCATGAGTTCCGGCAGCTGCAAGAGCCGAAGCGTGTGGCCCGTCGGCGCGGTGTCGATAACGACCCGATCAAACCGTGGATCGTCGAGATACTCGAGCAGCTGGCGCATCGCCGCCGCCTCGTCAGCGCCCGGCATCGACCCGCCCATCCCCATCATCGCGCCCAGCCCGCCCATCGACTCGTCGTCAGCGTCGCCGCCCGCGGACGACCCGAAGCGGTCGCCCATCGGGCCCCCACCGAGATCGCCAAGCCCACCGAGTGGATCCTCGTCGGTGCCGAACATCCCCTCCTCGGCGGCCGCGTCAGGATCGATTTCGGCGGCCCACAGCGGGATTTCCTCACGAATGCGTGTCGGCGTCGCCGGAATCGCGGTTTCGAGTGTGTCCGACAGCGAGTGTGCCGGATCGGTCGAGACGACGAGCGTCGAGACGCCGCCGGCCGCACTCGACAGCGCCGTGGCGGCGGCCATCGTCGTTTTGCCGACGCCGCCCTTGCCGCCGTACAGCACGTACTCGGGCGCATCGACACCGGCGGGCAGATCGGTCCTCGTCGCGGTGACCTCGATTTCGTCGCCCGCGTCGTCGGGTGGCGCGGACGATTTGTCCGTGTCGTCGTCAGCGGCCGTGTCGGTCGCGTCGGCCGCGTCGTCGACCGCGTCAACGGCTTCAACGTCGATTTCAGTCATGCGAACACAGAGACCGTCCCGACTTGTGTAGCCGTCGGTTGCGACTACCGATCGGCGAAGTACGCCGCCAGCCGCTCGGCCGCTTCATCGACGCGGGGCGTGACGAGCGCAAACCGGATCCAGTCGGTGCGGGCTGTCCCGAACGTCGCACCCGGCATGCCCGCGACGCCGATCTCGTCGATGAGCGTTTTGACGTTCGCCATCGTCCCCGGAAAGTCGTCGAACCGCGCGAGCACGTAGAACGCGCCGTCGGGCGTGGTGTACGCCGCGCCCGCCTCGTCGAGTGCCGCGGTGAACGAGTCGATTCGTGATTCAAGTCGGTCGCGCGCGGCGGCGTAGTAGCCGGGGTCGGTCTCGCGGTAGGCGGTGAGCACGGCACGTTGGGCCGGCCGACTCGTGGCGACGTTGACCAGCATGTGTCGTGTTTTCGCGGCCTCGATGAGCGCGGGCGGGAAAACGGCGTAGCCGACGCGAAAGCCCGTAATCGCCATCGACTTCGAAACGCCGCTGGTGACGATGACGTTCCCGGCATCGAGCGTCAGGGCGCTCTCGAAACGCCCCGAAAAGTCGAAATGGTCGTACACCTCGTCGACAACGACGAGAGCGTCGTGTGCGGCGGCACACTCGACAACCGTCCGAATCGACTCGAGGTCGTAGACCGCGCCCGTCGGATTGTTCGGCGTGTTGAGGACGACGAGTGCCGTGTCCTCGCCAATCGCCTCACAGGTTTTCTCGGCCGCGAGACGGCCGTCATCGTCGGTTGCGACGAGCCGTGGGGTACCGCCGAGCAGTTCGGTTTTGCCGAGATAGTAGGGGTAAACCGGGTCGATGAGGACGACCTCGTCGCCGCGTGAGTCGTCGAACGCGCGGGCCATTGCGAGATAGTTGGCCTCGCCGGTGCCGTTGGTGATGATCACGCGGTCGACGGCAACGTTGCGGCGCGCCGCAATCTCCTCGCGAAGTGCGGCCAATCCGTCGCTGGGCGGATACTGGAAGTCGGCCGCGTCGCGCTCGGCGTACTGCGTGAGACCGGTACGAATCGCTTCGGGTGGCTCCCAGTCGGGGTTGCCGCTGACCATATCGATCACGTCGCCGTCGGCGGCCGCGGCGTACTGCATGACGTGAAAGAACTGCGGCGTCTCGTAGTGCATAGATGAGGCTCACACGGCGGCCTCTTGGCTGTTGATCATTCGAGATCGTCGCGGGCGGCTGAAACGGAGACGATCGGCCGAGCCGTCCCGGTCAGGAGGACGACTCAGTCCGTTTCCTCGGTTCGAACGGTCATGACCGGCACGTCAGCCGAGCGGACGACTTTCTCGGTGACGCTGCCCAGCAGGTACTTGTCGAGACCGCTTCGGCCGCGGGTGCCCATGACGATCAGATCGCAGTATTCGTTGCTGTACCGGACGATCTCGGTGTACGGGTCGCCCTCGCCGAGTTCGGTGACAACCTCGATGTCGCTGTCTGCCAGCCGGTTTCTGACGTCTGCCAGCACCGACTTGCCGGACTCACGAAGCGAGTTGACGTTGATGCTCCCTGCCGAACCGACGCCCGCATAGGTCGTGTTGACGACGTACAGCACGTGGATTCGGGCGTCGAACGCGCGGGCCATCGCGACCGCGTGCTCGAACGTGGCATGCGAGGCAGGACTCCCATCGGTCGGAAACAGGATTTCATCGTACATGTCACTACTAATGTCGGATTTCAGTGGATAAATACCTGTGTGTTACGGAGAACATATCATATATACACGCAATTCGAAGCGATATGTTGAAGGATTCAACTACGGAGGTGGATCGGCAGCCGCTCGCACCGCCGGAGTCGGAAACATACAGGTAGTTGCGTAAACGAGAGCAGTCAATGAACAAGCGCGGACACGTCCTCAATGCGATCTTACTGAGCATCGGAATCGGCTACGTGCTGCAGCCCACGCTCGATCTGGAAATGGTTCGGACAATGGGGCTGTTGTTGTTGCCGATCACGCTCGGCGCGTTGTTTCCCGACGTCGACACCGCCTTCGGAAAACACCGCAAAACCCTCCACAACCTGCTCGTGCTGGCACTCTTTGCCGCGTGGCCCCTCTTTTTTGACAACCTCCACTACGTCTGGATCGGCATTCTGACCCACTACATTCTCGATGTCGTCGGCAGCACCCGCGGTATCGCACTGTGGTATCCGCTCTCGAGCAACGAGTGGAACCTCCCGGTGGGCATTCCGGTCGCGAGCAGAATGACCGATGTCGCGACGATCCTGATTACCGTTCTCGAAGTCGTCGCCTTCGCCGCCGCTCTTCACTACGCCGTGCCAGTGGTCGAACCGTACTGGGGCGATGCGGCCGCAGCCGTCGAAGTCGGAATGACCATGTTCGTCTAATGGACGGTCGTTGTCGCTGGAACGCCGCTGCAAGGAGCGAGTGCGTACCCGTCCCGACTGGCTGATCGGTTTCCGAACACGACGTCTCACTCCCGCGGCGTCGATCGCTCAGTTCGGGTGGTGAACTCCGCAGGAACAAGCCGGTAGAATGTGAACGGCACCGCTTTCGACGGACGAGAAAGAATGTCGTCAAAATCGATGTGTGTGTGCTGGATGCCGCGAAGCGTTTCGGTCGAAATCTCACTTTGTGTTGTTTCCGTGAGCTCTCCCTTGGCGACGACGCTCCACCAGTTTCCGTCAGTCCGGCCATGAACGACGAAGGTGACCGCACAGGGCAACAGCCTCGCTTTCGCACTCTCGGGGGCGGCCGAGAGTCCAAAATAAAATGCGGGGTCTGTCGTCTCATAGCCATACGAGACTGGCACCGAATGCGGCGGGTTGTTGTCAAGGGGACAAAAAGACAGGACGCCAGTGCCGCCGGTACCGAGACGCGCGTCACGCTCGGTTTCGGCTAGTTCGTTTGCCGTGGTGTTACTCATAAATCATGATGGAAACGAACAGACATAAAACCGACCCTGCGGGGTCCGTCTATGTCGCACGAACGGACTGCCCCAATCAGTCGTTCGAAGGAGACGATCACGCACGACAACGGTCAGGGTCTCCGGCGGATGAAGTCAGTAGACGCTGACCGCGTCAAACCGACCCTCGTAGACGATATTTCGCGGATGGGTCGGTTCGTCGCCCGACAACAACAGGCGATCGACTTTCTCCCACGTGTTCTCGTAGCCCAGATGGGCGAACTCGGCCAGTTGGCGCAGGCGGTGGCCGGAACCCGCGCGGTGGACGGCCTGACACGAGACGTCGCCGGTGAGGGCGGCGACGAGGTCGGCCTCGGAATCGATTGCGGCGTCGACCCGCGTCCACGCCTCGCCAACGGTGCCGGCGAGATGCGCGTACGACGAGCCGAAACCCGCGAGGTCGAGTTCGGCGGCAATCCGCTGGCCGCGGCGGTTCTGGTGGGGAAGCAGTTTGGCATTGTACGTCTCAACCGCGTCGATGCGGGCGGCGTGCGCACGAATCTCCGGGTGGGTGAGACTAACGTTCATAAACGAGGGATGTGGGGCCAACACGGCCGCCTCTTGGCGCTCGAACTCCGCCA
>LKMS01000034.1 GCA_001563965.1 Haloferacaceae archaeon PL-Br10_E2g29
AGCCTGCTGACACGGCTCGTGAGTCACGACCTCCGCAATGACATGGCGATCATCAGCGGCTACACGGAGATGATTGACGAGCACGTCGACGACGAGGGCCAACCCTACGTGGAGGTGATTGCCAACCGAATCGACGAGGCGGTCGACCTCTTGGAGGACACGGGCACACTGGTCAAATCGATCAACGAGGAACGCGACCTCGAACCGGTCGATCTCTCGACAACGCTCACCCAGGAGGTCACAAAAATCCGTGAAAACCATCCGACAGTGACGCTCGAAACCGAGATTCAAGACGGCCTCACCGTCACCGCCGACAGCCTCCTCCAGCAGCTGTTTGGAAACCTGTTGAGCAACGCGGTGTTTCATAACGATCCCGACTCGCTGACGATCTGGGTGACTGCAACGGCGGACGAAGAGATGGCCGAAGTCGTCGTCAGCGACTCGGGAACCGGCATCGATCCGAAACTGCGCGAGCGATGTTTCGAACTGGGTGAACAGAGCGAAGACAGCACGGGCGACGGAATCGGCCTCTATCTCGTGTCGCGGCTGGCGAAGATTTACGGCGGCTCAGTCGACCTCGATGAGTCGAACGCGGGCGGCGCGCGGTTTACGGTCACTATTCCACGCGCCTCCTGAGCACAAGTTGGTGTTGTTCGGGGTGGGTCGCGATCGGCGGGAGTCGACAAAACAGCGGAAACCAGTACAGAAAACGACAACCGACCAACCGAGTCGCCAGCGAGATGAGTCAGTATGTTGCTTCTGATTCAGGCGTACGCCTCAAACTCACGGCCAAAGACGACGAAGTAGCCGGTGCCGATGAGGCCGATGACGGTTGCAATCGCGAACGCCAGCGTTGGGCTGCCGGCGAACAGTGCACCCGGCCCGAACGGGTTTGGGACGCCGCCGTAGATGGCCCCACCGAGTGCTGCGCTCGGAATGACGATGAGATTTCGCAGGAGGTAGTACGCGCCCGTCACCCGGCCGCCGGTGTCAGCCTCAGCGGGGCCGACGATGAGCGCCTTATGCGCCGGCAGCCCGGCGAACCGGATTCCCGAAAACGCGAACAACAGCACCAACACCGCGGCGCTCGGTGGGGCCGAAATCAGGAGAATCGGAAACACCGCGTAAACGAGAAAGCCGGTGGCGACGACGGGTTTGAGTCCGACGCGTTCGGCCGCCGCAGCCGAGGGGGCCATCACCAACAGCGCGATCAACATCTCAACCCCGAGAAGGAGTCCAAAGAACGTCGCCGGTCCGAGGTCGACCGCGCCGACCGCCGGCAGCGACACCGACAGCCCGACGTTCAGAAACTGCGTGACGACGATGATGAAAAACACGTAGACCATGCCGTTGGCAAACCGAACGAGCGTGTCGGCGACGAGCAACGGCCGAAGCGTTGGCGGGAGATTTCGGAGATCATCGCGGAGTTGGGCGAACCCACCAAACGAGTCACCGAACGAGTCGTCGCTCGCGTCGTACATCACGTGCTGGATAATCGTTGCCGCAATGCCGAAGATGACCGCGACGCCGAGGACGTACCGAAAACTCACCGCGAACGACGGATGCAACGTGAGCAGACCGGCCGCGAGCACCGGGCCAATGAGAAACGCACTCCGGCGGAAGGTTTCGGTGCTCGCAAAGCCGCGAGCGAGGCGGTCGGGGTCGACGCTCTGTTTGACGATGGCGTACGTTGCGCCGAGGCCGAAGGATTTCCACGCCTGTGCGAGCACGAGGCCGACGAACACCCAGAGCCATGGCTCGATGGCGACCCCCGCAATCTCGACGGTGCCGAACGACGGGGCAATGAACCAGAGCAGAAAGCCGGCGGTCGAGGCCAACCCGAAGACGGTCAGGGCGTATCGCGAGCCGATGCGATCCGAAACAATGCCGCCGGGGTACGGGTAGACGGCGCTGATGACGTTGCCGAACGAGCCAAACACACCGATGACGAACGCGCTTGCGCCAAGCACCGAGAGATATTCGGGGAGAAACCGGGTCGTCATCTGAAAGCCGAGGCTGAAGGCAAACAGCGCGACAGAGAGCACGAACACGTCACCACGGAGCGCGAAAAACTGTTTGTAGCCGTCGAGCGGGCTCACGTCGTCTGCGGTGTTCTTGCCCATACCGTTTCGTACAGGCGGCCAATAAAAACACCACCGGCGTAGATTGGGACGACAAGACAACACCGATGTGTTGACCTGATTCCTCGCGTTGTCGAAACGAGCAGCCCACTAACAGCGTCGTTGGCGACGCAGGAGTCCAGTTCACCCGAAACAGCCCACCACGAACCCGACAAGACCGAACCGCTAAAGAATGGGGCGGGCATTTTTTCGACAATGACGATTACGTTCGGCTCCGCCTCGGCCGACCCCGGGACGGTCGACGTGGGTCGACTCACCGTCGGTGAGACGCGCGATGGAAGTCCGGTCGGCCTGCCGGTCGCCGTGATCAACGGCGCGGCCGACGGGAAACGGCTCTACATGCAGGCGGTCAGCGACGGCAACGAACTCAACGGCCTTGGCGTCATCCGCCGTGCAGTGCCACAGATCGACCCAAAAGCGCTCTCGGGTTCGATTCTCATCACCGGCATTGTCAACTACTACGGCTTTCAGGTCGCCGAACACCGCAATCCCATCGACGACCGCAAACTCAACCGGACGTTTCCGGGCGACGACGAGGGAACGGCGAGCGAGCGGATCGCTGCAGGCGTCTACGATGCGGCCAAAACCGCCGACCTGATTTTGGATCTCCATCAAGGCTCGGCCAGCCGGATGATCAACGAGGTTCGGGTTCGCTGCGGGCGGCGTCACAACCTGCACAGCGAGTGTCTCCGGCTGGCAAAGGTGTTCGGCTGTGGCTACGTTCTCGACCAGAAAGGCCCCGATGGGCAACTCGCCCGCGTCGCCCCCGACGAGGGGATTCCGACAGTCGACCCCGAACTCGGCGGGTCGGTCGGCTTCGACGCCGAAAGCGTCCAGAAGGGTGTCGAAGGCGTGTTCAACGTGCTTCGGTACTACGGCTTTCTGGATGGTGACATCACGATGGGTCGGCAAACCCGCGCAAAGCGGTTCGATCAGTATGGCTCGCCGGCCGGTGGACTGGTAGACTACAAAACCGACCTCGGCAAGCGCGTCAAAAGCGGCGAGACGCTGTTCGAAATCACCGACGCCTTCGGTCAGGTCAACGCCAGCGTGACCGCCGACAACAGCGGAATTTTCTGGCGCTCGCGACGGCTCCCACAGGTCGCCGCCGGCGAGTACGTCTGTTCGGTCGGTACCAACGTCGACAGCTACTGAGTTGGCGACGACCCTACCGCTCGGGATGTGTCGGCGCGTCGAACCCGCCACGAACCAACGGTTTGGCGATGTGTCGGCGGGCGCTGGGCGGCACCTCGTACCAGCCGATTTCGAGTGCGCGATCGATCGGGTGGCGCACTTTGTCGCTCGCAGCGGTTGAACAGTCACGACACCGATACCCCTGGTTGCGACCGGCGGATTTCATGCGACGAGCGCAGTCGGGACAGGTTGGCGTTACCCGCTCGGTTCGCACGAGCGAGCGAACGGCGAACTTTTCGAGTTTGATTGTTCCCCCGCTGTGTTCGCCACAGGCGGTGAGTTCGTCGCCAACGCGAAGCGAGCGAACCCGATCACGAAAGCGCTTTGTCGGTTCGAAGGCGACACAGTCGACCGCTGCGTCGGTTTGGGGCTCGCGCAAGCGAAAAAACACGTGGCCACCGCGTCGCGTTTCGGGACCCCCGCTGACGACGCCGTCAGTTCGGTACCCCCTCCCCTCACGCAGCGACCCAATTCGACCGCCGGCGAGATGCTGGTCGGTCCCTTGGTTCGTCACAAATGTCGCCCAGCGGTCGACGTGTTCGGTTGTGTCGCCCGCGGCGATTTCGTCGGCGACCCGCTCGACAGCCGCGGCCTCGTCGCCGCGAATCCCGTACAGAATCGGCCCCGGCGCGTTAGGAACACAGACCGTCTCGCCAGTCGCGCGGTCGACCGTATCCCAGACCGTGGGATACGCCGCCTCGGCCGCCCGGAACACGGCTTTCTCGTCGACCTCGCGTGCCGTTCCACACTGATCGAACTCCCGGTAGGCGATGCGTTCGGCGGTCCACTCGTCGAACGCGTTCCACGCGCCGACCGCGGCCAGCGCGCCGATTCGACCCCGCCCCCGAACCGCACAGCCGTCGGCTTTCCAGCCGCGATGACGGTAGCCCGCGTCGTCGGCGAGCGCGAGCGCTTCGGCGCGGTTGAGTTTCTCGCGAAGCGCTCGGCGAGCGAAGTCGACGACAGCGTCGCCAACGGTGGTCGGATCGCCGGGAGCGACGACGAGCCCGGGGCTGGTTCGGTCGTCGCTGTCGATTGCGAGTTCGGTGAGCCGGGCGGCCGCGATGTCGACGGCGTCGCCCGCGGAGACGTCGGTATGAATCGCCAGCGCCGCGTTGCCCCGGGTTTTGTGTCTGACCGCCGGGTTGAGCCGAACCAACAACAGCCGGTCGACGCGGCCGCCGTGCTCGACGAGGTCTGCGGCGATGTGCGCGGCGAGATACGTCGTACACATCCCGTCGGTCCGCGAGTCCGTGTCGTCGACGGCGATAACGGTCACACCCGAGAGAGTTGCGAGTGACAAAAATCGTTTACGGGTCGACCGGCGCTGGCACCGCGGATGCAGTCGCTCGCAGCGAATCTGGTAGCAATGTCGAAACCCCCGGACGAGGCCTCGGTTGGGGCGGCGAGTCGACGCAACACATATAACGCTAAAAGCGCCTACATCCGGCTATGTCACGAACAGCACTGGTCGGCAACATCACCGCGATGCTGGAGGATGCGGACTTCCTCGTGAGCGATCGGTGTTCGGTTCGACCGAAGAGCTTCGACCTTGCGGCGCGCCGCGGGGACGATCTCGTGCTGTTGAAAATTCTCGGCAACATCGACGCACTCACCCGCGAAACCGGGGCCGAACTCCGCCGGCTCGGCGACTATCTCTCGGCGACCCCGATGGTCATCGGGCTTCGCACGCGCAATCAGGAACTCGAACCGGGTGTCGTCTACTTTCGTCACGGTGTCCCGGTAATTAACCCCGACACCGCCTACGACCTCTTCATCGAGGAGGTGCCGCCGCTCATCTATGCGGCCCCCGGCGGGCTCTACGTCAGCATCGACGGCGACCTGTTGGCCGACGAGCGCGAGGAACGCGGCTGGAGCCTCGGCCAACTGGCGAGCGAACTGGGCGTCTCGCGACGGACCGTCTCGAAGTACGAAGATGGCATGAACGCCTCCATCGAGGTTGCCATCCAACTCGAAACGCTGTTCGATCGGCCGTTTTCGAATCCCGTCTCCGTGCTCGACGGAGCCGAAGAGGTTCGCGATGCCGACCCGCTTCCCGACGCCCCCGCGGTCGACCCGGACGACGAACACGTGTTAGCGATCCTCACGGAGGCCGGTTTCGACGTTCACCCGACCAACCGCTCGCCGTTCAAAGCGGTCAGCACCGACGGGAACCGCTCCGAACAGACCGTGTTGACGGGCCATTCATCGTTCACCCGGAGCGCGGAAAAACGCGCCAAACTTATGAGTTCGATTGGTCGCGTGACGAAAGCACGGTCGGTGTACTTCACGAGCGACGAGACGAAAACCGACAGCGTCGACGACACCGCACTCGTCTCCTGTGAGGAACTCGCCGCGATCGACGATCCCGATGCGATTCGCGAGTTGCTTCGCGAGCGGGCCACGCGGCCGGACGAATAAAAAAGCCGTGCCGAAAAGGACGGTTAGTTGGCGTAGTTTGCTTCGAGATGCGCGACGATGTCGTCGCTTTCGGGCATCCCGTCGATGCCGTGGTCTTTATCAATGAGTACCGGCACGCCGAACTGGCCGCTGACTTTTTTCACGTCGGTGCGGTCGCTTCGCGAGCCGGGCACCTTGCGTGATTCGTACTCGAGGCCGAGTTCCTCGAGTTTGTTGACGACTTTCGCACAGTACGGGCAGCCGGGCAGTTCGTAGAGTATGAGGTTTGCCATCGCCCTCTCTACGTGGGCCACTCAGATGAATCCCATGGTGCTGTGCGTTCGCACCGCACGCGACAGCGAGGCCGCCTAGAAGGCGATGAACTCGCCGTCCGCGAGGAAGAAAACGATGTAGTAGCCCAACAGGGCGAGTGCGAGCAGCCACTGGCCGGGCGAGACCTCACGGGCTTCGCCGACCGCGACCTTCAGCAGCGGGTAGCTGAGAATCCCGGCGGCCAGTCCCTCAGCGATCGATGCCGTCAGCGGCATCACGGTGATCGTCAGGCCGGCCGAAATCGCCCACACCGGATCGCTCCAGTCGATGTCGGCAACGCCCCGGAGCATGATAATGCCGACAACAACGAGCGCGATGTAGGTCGCATACGTCGGAATCAACGCAATAAGCGGGACGACCGCCAGCGACGCGAGGAAAAAGAGTCCGACAACGGCGGCCGTCAGTCCGGTTCGACCACCCTCTTCGATTCCGGTCGACGACTCGATGTAGGTCGTCACCGTCGAGGTTCCCATAACCGCACCGACCGTGGTGCCGACGGCGTCTGCCATCAGCGGTTTGTCCATCTCCGGAAGGTTGCCGTCCTCATCGAGGAAGCCGGCGATACCCGATACCCCAATGAGGGTGCCAGCGGTGTCGAAGAAGTCGACAACGAAGAACGTGAACACGACCAAGAGGAAGACGAGTGGATCCTCGGGAATCTGGCCGAGCCCCGAAATGAAGCCCTCGACAAGCGGAAGGAAATTGTACTGCACATCCAGCAGGTACGGCACGAATCCCTGCGCTTGCACGTCAGCGTACGCGGGTGGCGCAAACGCTTCCTCTTGGGCGGAGGAGCTCAGCGCGATAAGCCAGCCCGCCAGCGCGGTCAGCAGAATGCCGATGATGATCGATCCGCGCGTGCCGCGCGCATAGAGGAACAGCGTGAGTGCAAGCCCGGCAAGCGAGAGGAACGCAACCGGGTTGAGCAGGAAGTTTCCGAGTTGGACCAAGGTCGCATCGTACGAGACAATAACGCCCATCTCCTGAAACCCAAGGAACAACAGAAACACACCGATACCCGCACCGACCGCGAACTTGACCGGCTCAGGGAAGAGTTCGATCACGTATTTTCGCGCGCCAACTGCGGTCAGCGCGATAAACAGCAGTCCTTCAACGAAGACCGCAGCGAGGGCGACCTCCCACGGGACGCCCAACCCTAAGACCACCGTAAATGCGAAGAAGGCGTTCAGTCCCATGCCGGGCGCAAGCCCGAATGGCCGTTTGGCGTAGAACGCCATCACCGTGATGGCGGCAACCGACGCCAAGATCGTCACAACCGCCAGCGCCTGCAGCACCTCGGCTTCTCCCCAGCCGGCTGGCGGATTTGTCATGATCGCCGGCGCGAGAATCGCCGGGTTGACGACGATAATGTACGCCATCGCGAGGAACGTTGTTGCACCCGCCAGCACCTCCGTGCTGACATCGGTTTCGTGCTCTTCAAAATCGAACCGTTCTGATAACCCCATTGTACGTATGTACGGGTTCTCACAAATATCTACTTAATAGTTTCTATCAGATGCGGTGTACTGCCGTATATTCGGTGTAAAACTCCCAATAAAATGACAAACGGATAGCTACTCGATTCCCCGGACGGCCGAGCGTGTGCGCCCGTCGAGGACGACGCGTTCCGGCGCTACTCGAACGTCGTCAGCGAGCCAACCGGCGCGTCGGTCGTCGCCCGCGCTCGCGACATGCCCTCGTCGCCAACGGCGATCAGGGCGAACACGCCGGTCACGTCGGCATCGGCCTGTTCAGCGATGTCGAGAAGCAGTTCTTGGGTTTCGCCCGACCGAATCAGGTCGTCGACGATGAGCACCGACTGGCCCGCCGACAGCGCCCGCGCGGGCAGATAGTAGGTGAGTTCGATTCCCGAGGCGAGACGCTGGCGCGACTCGATGAACTCCTCGACGGCGGTTTCTTTGGATTTTTTTGCGTACGCTAGTGTTGCGCCAAAGTACGACGCCATCGCCGCACCGATCGTAATACCGTCGGTGGCGGCGGTCAACACCACGTCCGGGCGGTCGAAGCCGAAACTGTTGGCCGCAACGGGCGCAACGAGATCGAGAAACGACTGGTCGAAAACGACTCCCGAGTTGTCGACGTACCCCTCGTCGTCAAAGCTGACGCGCGCACGGAGTTCGTCGGCGAGCGCTTCCTGGCCGATTCCCTTGACGACCTCGCGGGCGCGCTCGGCTCCCGGGAGGACGTGCCCGTTGACATACCGGTTGAGATCGCCCGCCGGCAGCGCCGTCGCCGTTGCGAGTTCCTCGTACGTCCGCGTCTCTTTGAGCATTCGGAGCACGGCGACCGCCTGCAGCTGGAGGGCTGCCTTCTCTGCGCGGTTCATGAAAATACTCGTGATTGTGCAAGTATGAATATAACGATCCCATACAACCCGAAAATGCCCACATCACTGTACAGCAGCTTTCGGCCGCGCCGATGTTTTCGCCTGAATGTGAAACAAATCTTTTCGAAAAACAAAAAAGGATTTCGAGCATACCAATGCTTAAGTGGATGGCGAGCCAATTTGGAGTCGTCATGAGCACGCAGAAAACCGTCCGACGGCAGTTCGGGAGCGTCGAAGAGTCCGAGGCCCTCCGACTTGACGAGGAGAAGGCCGAACAGATCATCGAGGCGCTGAACACCGATCTGGCGAACGCGTATGTGCTGTATCATCAGCTCCACAAACACCACTGGAACGTCGAGGGCGCGGAGTTCCTCGAAATTCACCGGTTCCTCCAGGAGGCCTACGAGAACCTCGAAGCCGGCGCGGACATGATCGCCGAGCGCGCCCAAGCCATCGGCGGCGTGCCGATTGCGGGCCCCGCCAATCAAGAAGAACGCGCAACCATCGAGTTCGAGGGCGAAGATGTCTACGACATCCGCACCTCCCTTGAGAACGACATGGAAGCCTACGGCGACATCATTGAGGGCATGCGCGAGCACATCCAGCTGGCAGCCAACCTCGGCGATCCGACGACCGAGCACCTGCTCAAAGAGATACTCACCAACATCGAAGAGGACGCCCATCACATCGAGCACTACCTCGAAGACGATACGCTCGTCCTCGAATCGGCGACGAACTAAGCGGTCACGACACACTCGTCGGCGGTGTCGGCGCACGCGGGCAAAGCAACACAGATTCTTTTCCAATCATCCATCCAGCGCCATCGCTGAGCGGTCAAGAACATCGACAGTGACTGACGAGAACTCACGGGAGCGGACGACAGGCCTGCACAAGAGACGAAGCCGGCGACTTACTGGCGAAGAGAGACCGTCAGATCGGTTGCAATCCAGCCGTCACAGTTGCCGTCCTCGGTGAACACCGTCCGACTCGGCGAGGCACGGAGAGCAGACACACAGGGAATCTCTGCCTCCGAGTGCTTGCGGTGCCGGCTGGCGTCTTGGACGTTCATACTACCTCTTAGGTGAGCCTAAACTGAAATAGGTTTTGGTCGGCCAAAGAATCGTTCTCTCGCGCTGAAGACGGCGGTGGTGCCGCAGGCTTATTCGTCCGGCGGCCCAACTGCGGGTATGACCCGCTCTCCAGCCGATTGGGCCGATGATCGCCCGCGCGACCGCGAGAAGCTGGCGGCGCAACTCGACGAACTCGACGCAACGCTCGACGAACTGCGAAGCGAACTCCGAGCGGAACGCCGACGCGAGCCGCCCAAACCGCCGAGCCTCGGTGAACTCCTCAGGTTCACCGAACAGTATTCGATTCCGACGCTCATCGCATTGCTCGAGGCGACGATTCAGTCGCTCGAACTGCTTCGGCGAACCCTGCGGCTTGCAGACCCTGGGCGAGCAGCACGCGAAGAAGGCACAGCCGCGCGAACCCGACTCGACCGCGTCGGCAGCGAGGCAGGCGACCAGCTAGCGAACGCCCTTGGCGAGCTTCGGACGGCGCTATCGGCGACCGAACTGCCGGAAGATTCCGAGTCGCGACGGCTGCTCGACGATGCCTACGGGCTCACCGGCGAGATTGAACAACGGCTGCGCGACGCCGAGACGGTCGTTCGCGAGCAGCGCGATCGAGAGCGAACCGGTGACGAGCGCCGAGGACGTTCCGACGCAGATCGCTCGGGCCGGGAACGACCGGGTCGTAACCGCGGCGTGATGATCGATGTGACCGAGGATGGCGACCTCGGTGCGTCCAAAGAAGGCGAGGGCCAGAACGACACCGCGAGCAACACGGGCGACGGGAAAGACGATGAGCGGACGCTGGTCGATGTCGACGCCGAACTCGAATCGATCAAGCACGAACTCGACCGACCGAGCGGCGACGAGCGAGGTGACGTCGACGCCGATGGGAGTGTGGAAAATGTCGACAGCGACGAGAGTACTGCGAACGTCGACAGCGACGAGAGTACCGCGAACGTCGACAGCGACGAGAGCACCGCGAACGTCGACAGCGACAGCGCTCCCGAACGGGATAAAAAATCCGAAGACGACGCTGACGACGACGCAACCGACAGATCATAGAGCACGTCGCCAATGCGACCAAAACACCCCTATCGCTTCTCAGAGTTCCGTCTCGATGTACGAATCGAGCGTTCTGACCAGCTCCGGCCGGAACGTCCAAAACGCCTCCCAAACGTTTTTTTCGACTTCCAGGGCGAGCAGTGCCGCGTGATCGGCCGACGGCCGGTCTTCGGGCGGCGTAAACACGACAAACCACGAGCGTCGGTAGGGGTAGGAGGTGCCGCTGTGGACGGTCACCGGCACCGATTCGTCGGTCTCGAGAGCGCCAACACCGTACACATGGACGTCGACCGGGCTGTCACCGATGGTCTTGTACACCTCAAACGTTCCCCGTTCGTCGCGAAGCCGCGAGAGCCGCTGAAACGACGAACGGAGCGTTCCACCACCGGTTTCGGCGCCAATTCGCTCGATCACCCGAGAGACGACAATTAACAGCAGTTTCTCCTTGTTTGAGGCGGGATAGCCGCGAAGCCGAAACGGTACCTCGTCGAGCCCTTTGAGCACGTCAGGCAGCACGACTTCGTCGAGTTCGATCGCCCCGGTTTTGTACAGATCCGAGTTGAT
>LKMS01000035.1 GCA_001563965.1 Haloferacaceae archaeon PL-Br10_E2g29
GTCTTTCTCCGCGAGAACACCGAGGGCGTCTATTCGGGCCACGAGGACGATCTCTCGGATGATCTCTCGACACTGACGCGCGTGGTCACCACCTCGGCCTCCGAAAAGCTCGCCGAGTTCGCCTGCGACTACGTCGAATCGAGCGACGACCACGACGGCTTTAGCGTCGTCCACAAGGCCAACGTGATGCGGAAAACCGACGGCCGGTTCCGCGACGGCGTCGTTGGCGTTGCCGACGACCGCGGCGTCGACACAGACGAGGTGCTGATGGACGCCTTTGCGACGCGGGTCTGTCTCGACCCCGAACAGTTCGACGTGATCGTCTGTCCGAACCTCGCGGGCGACGTGCTCTCTGATCTCGCGGCGGGCCTCGTCGGCGGTCTTGGACTCCTTCCGTCGGCGAACATCGGCGACGACAACGCCCTGTTCGAGCCGGTTCACGGCACCGCCCCCGACATTGCGGGCCAGGGAATCGCCAACCCGACGGCGACGATTCTGTCGGCCGCAATGCTGCTCGATCATCTCGGCTACGACGCGGAAGCCACCCGGATCGAAACGGCCGTCGAAGGCGTGCTGGCCGACGGCCCACGAACCGGCGATCTCGGTGGCGACGCGGACACCGAGACCGTGACGGCGGCCATCATCGACCGGCTCTGAGCGGACTGGGTGTGACGACGCCGGCGGGTGATTTTTTACGTGTTCGCCGCGAACCTATATGGTGGACGGAGTGGTGTCTATGGTCCAAATCAATCTCAGCACCCAGACGGTGAGCCGACTCGATCAGCTACGCGAGGATGACGAAACCTACGATGAAATTGTCACCGAACTCATCAACATCTACGAGGTCGAAGAGTTAACCCTGTTCCGCGGCGGCGACCGATAGCCAGTTCGGCTTTCTCGCGCTGGCTACCGTGGTCAGTCCGCTTCGAGAGACGCCGTTCGGGCCCGTTCGAACGAGCCGTTCGATTCGAGATGGTTCTGCAGGGCGTCGGCGTACGCCTGCGTGAGCTGTTCGGCCGCCGCCAGTTGTTCGGGGTCGATACCGTCATTCTTGCTGTTGTCACCGAGTCCGAGCGTTCGCTTGATCGACGCGAACAGGCCAGTGCCACCGGATTCCGTTCCGCCGGAGCCACCGCCACCCGGTGCGCCGCCCATCGACTGCATCTGCGAGCGAATTGTTTCGAGTTCGGGGAGAATCGACTCGACCTTGTCGGTGTTGGCGACGATTCGTGCAGCCCCCGGATCGTCGGCGTTCTCGATTTCGAGCTCCGTTGCGGTCATAATGAGACCCCACTCTTGGCTGGAAAACGGCGAGGCTTGCACCCGATCGGTGAACTGTTGGTCGACGGCCATCCGGTCGCCGACGATCGAATCCGTCCAGTGGCTCATGGTTGGTTTTCGTTGGCCGACGGTTTCAGCGTACCGGACGTTGTGGGTGGATTCTGCCCAATTTTTACGGTGAATTACCGGTCGAAATAGCGGCACTAATACGTTCTGAGCCAGTAGCTATCGTATGAACCGTTCTCCCCGACGACGGGCCGTTCTCGGTGCACTTGGTGGAACGCTCACGGTCGCGCTTGCGGGCTGTCTCAGCGATGACGGTGACATCGAGGAGGAAACCTACGGCGACTGGTTTGCCGGCGCAAACAACTTCGAGGGAACGAGCGACCAAACCGGTGAGGACACCGTGACGGTTGACGTCGGCGCCGACGAGGGGTTGGCATACGATCCCGCGGCCGTCCGTGTGACGGTCGGGACGACAATCATCTGGGAGTGGACCGGGCTCGGCGGCGGCCATGACGTCGCCGAAGAAGACGGTGTGTTCGCGAGCGACACCTACGTTGATGAGGGCGAAACATTCGAGCACACCTTCGAAGAATCGGGCGTCTACCGCTATTTCTGTACGCCGCACCAAACCCAAGGAATGGTCGGCGCGGTCGAGGTTGTCGACGACGACTAACGCTCGTCCAGTGTTTTACGCGTCTCGCGAATCGCTGCAAAGCCGTCGCCACAGAGTCCGCCACCGGCCGGAACGTGCGCCTCACCATTTTCGATCACGACCGGGTCGGCTGCGAGATCCGCCGCGAGTAGCGATCCGGTTGCGACTCCACAGGGCGAGATGTCGGGAATCGCGGCCGCAACGTGGACCGCGGCGGTTCGCGCGACAACCGCGTCGATCGTCGTCGTCACCACGGGGTCGATTGCCGCGTCGATTGCGGCTTTTGCCGCCCGCGTTGCCTGCAGCGGCCCCCCGAGTGCCATCGGTTTGAGAACGACCACGTCGGCGGCGTCAGCATCGATGACGTCGCCGATGGTGGACTGCGTGAGCGACTCGTCAACCGCGATGTTGACGCCGCGGCCGCGGAGTTGACGGTGTCCTGCGAGGTCATTGGCTGCAAGCGGTTGTTCGAGGTAGTCGAGACCGAGTTCGGTCGCCGCCTCGACCGCTCGCATCGCGGTCGGTCGATCCCACGCGCCGTTGGCGTCGGCACGGATCGCGACATCGTCGTCGACAGCCTCGCGAACGGCCCGGAGTCGACGGACATCCGCGTCGAGGTCGCGCACGCCAACCTTGCATTTCAGACAGTCGTAGCCGGCGTCAACCGCGACCAGTGCCCGTTCTGCAGTCGTCTCAGGGTCGGCGTCGCCAACGGTGGCGTTCACCGAAACGCGTGCTGGCGCGCTGGCCGTGTCGTCCGCGAATACGGTTCGACGAAGCAGCGTCGCCAACGGCGTCCGGCTGTGTCGCCCACGAGCGTCGAGACGCGCGAGTTCGAGTGCGTGTGCTGCTGCAGGATGCGTGTCTGGAGCCGTTTTGGGTTCGGTTTCGGCTGTCGCGAAAGCGGCAAGCGCCCGCTCGCACTCGGTGTATGATTCCGTCCAGCCCGGAAGCGGCGTCGCTTCGCCGATGCCACTGATTCCGTCGTCGACTCGGCTATCTGTGTCGTCGGCGATTTCGTCGACTGTGTCGCTGCCGTCGATTTTGTGGCCTTCGACGCGTTCGTCGAGATCGAAACCGACCAGAAATCCGCGGCGCTCGGCAATCGGGCCACGGGCGGTTTCGAGCGGCGAACGAAGCGGGAGCGAAAACGGTTCAACCCACATTACAACGCGAGCCCCACGGCAAACAGGAGCGCATACAGCGCCAGCAGTTTGCCGGTTCGTTCGAGTGCAGGGTTCAGATATTCCCCACGCGTTTCGCGCCAGATCGTCGCCGACAGGCGAATCGCCAGCGGCAGCGTCACCAGCGGGAGCAACACGGCGGGCGAAAACCCCGCGCCGAGCCAGAACCACAGCGGCACCAGATACGCAAGCCCGTAGAGGCCGACGTACTGGAGCCGGCTGACACGATAGCCCAACCGAACCGCGAGCGTGCGCTTGCCGGTCGTCGCGTCCTCCTCGCGGTCGCGAATGTTGTTGACGACGAGGATGTTGGTCGAAATCGCGGCCACCGGCAGGCTGGCGACGAACGCCGTGAGCGTCACCGTTCCCGGCGGAATCGTCGTTGCCAGCGGCGCGGCAAGCGTGGCTGCGGCTTGGACGTAGTACGTTCCCATGACGGCAATCACGCCGAAAAAGACGAAGACGAACAGGTCACCGAGGCCGTGGTAGCCCAGCGGGTAGGGCCCGCCGGTGTAGGCGATTCCCGAGGCCACAGAAAGCAGGCCGATAACGAGAATCGGCAGACCACCGATGTAGACGAGCGCGCTCCCGACCAGAATGGCCGCCGCGAACGTGAGCCACATCCCCTGTTTCACTTGCTCGGGCTCGATGAGGCCAGCCTGTGTAACGCGCGTGAACCCCTCGCGTGCGTCGGTGTCGGCACCCTGCACGGCGTCGTAGTAGTCGTTGGCGAGGTTGGTGCCGATCTGAATGAGTGCCGCGCCGACAAACGCCGCCACCGCGGGCCACAGCGCGAACACGCCGTCTGCGACCGCGAGGCCGACACCGACGGCGACGGGTGCGGCCGCCGCCGGCAACGTCTGGGGACGGACGGCTTTCAGCCACGCCTGCCGTCGGGTGAGATCCGAACCGCTCATTGGCCGTACTGCGACCTCCGCGAGAGTCAATGTTGTTATTTTCTGGTGGGCGTCGTGAGCGAGTTCGGACTGTCAGTTCGCTGTGTTGCGCTCGCGGAAATCGGACTGAGCGCCCCGGACGTGTGTCGCCACCGCGGTCGGCTGGCAAACGGCGGGACTATTTAATGATGCACAAAAAAAGAGGGCGTATGGTCAACTACGAGTCACTGCACGATCCGAACGCCGAGTACACGATGCGGAATCTCTCGGCCGAAACAATGGGTGTCACCGCCTCCCGCGGCGGCGACCGCGATGTCGAGATCACCGACGTGCAGACGACGATGATCGACGGCAACTTCCCATGGACGCTCGTGCGTGTCTACACCGACAGCGGTGTCGTCGGCACCGGCGAGGCCTACTGGGGCGCGGGCGTTCCCGAACTCATCGAGCGGATGAAACCGTTCGTCGTCGGCGAGAATCCGCTCGACATCGACCGCCTGTACGAACACCTCATCCAGAAAATGTCTGGCGAGGGCAGCGTCGAGGGCGTGACCGTCACCGCCATTTCGGGCATCGAAATCGCGCTGCATGACCTGGCGGGCAAGATTCTCGGTGTGCCGGCCTACCAGCTTCTTGGTGGCAAGTACCGCGACAAGGTGCGCGTCTACTGTGACTGTCACACCGCTGACGAGGCCGACCCCGAGGCCTGTGCGGACGAGGCAGAGCGCGTTGTCGAGCAACTCGGCTATGACGCGCTCAAATTCGATCTCGACGTGCCATCCGGCCTGGAAAAAGACCGGGCGAACCGACACCTGCGTCCCGGCGAAATCCGCCACAAAGTCGACATCGTCGAAGCGGTCACCGAGCGGGTCAAAGACCGCGCAGATGTCGCATTCGACTGCCATTGGACGTTTTCGGGCGGCAGCGCAAAACGTCTCGCGGCGGCGCTTGAGGAGTACGACGTGTGGTGGCTCGAAGACCCTGTTCCACCGGAGAACCTCGAAGTCCAAGAGGAGGTCACGAAATCGACGATTACGCCGATCACGGTCGGCGAAAACCGCTACCGCGTGACCGAAGAACGCCGACTGATCGAAAACGGCGCGGTCGACATTATTGCGCCCGACCTGCCGAAAGTGGGTGGAATGCGCGAGACCCGGAAAATCGCCGACGTCGCCAACCAGTACTACGTGCCGGTGGCGATGCACAACGTCTCCTCGCCCGTGGCGACGATGGCGAGCGCCCAGGTCGGTGCGGCCATTCCGAACTCGCTGGCAGTCGAGTACCACAGCTACGAACTCGGCTGGTGGGCGGATCTCGTCGAGGAGACCGTTATCGAAGACGGCTACATCACGATTCCCGAGAAACCGGGGCTTGGTGTGACGCTGGATATGGCTGTCGTCGAAGAGAAAATGGTTGACGGCGAGACGTTGTTTGACTGAGCGAAGCGAAGTCAAGCCAACAAATCTGTTTGATTTGTGTTGTTCGACGAGGCTTATGCCTCGTCGAGCTCGACAGACGAACGGAGTGAGTCCGTCGGTATTCGACTGCGTGAATCTCCGATTCGCGTTGTCCGTGTAATCAGTTGGTACTCACGAACAGTCCGTTTTATCAACTGTCACTCGTTGTCGACGGCGTCGGCCAGTTGTGAGTGAATTGTCGCGATTGCGTCGTCGCCAGTAGCGGTCGGGTCACCCACTCGCTGTTCGACTGACGCAACAAACGCCCTGTCGTCGATTCCGCGGAGATTCGTTCGAACCGTGTATACCGCGGCGCCGAGCGCGCCCGCCGCAACAAATGCGCCGCCGACGGCGTCCGGGCGGGTCCGGTACGAGCAGTTTGTGATCACGTTGACCGCCGCCGTCAACACGGCAACACACGTCTCGGCAATCGCCAACGGCACGCCGGCTGGTGTCACGCGTTCGGAGGCGGTTGCGGACAGCAACCTGTTGAGCGCCATCGATTCGTACGGCATAGCGTTGAACGCGATAGTCGGCCGCGCAGCAAGATAAAACGCCTGCGGTATCAGCGTCCAACACAAACCGTTAACTGACTAAACGTTCAATCAGCCATATGACCGTCGGTGAGCTCTTCGAGGCGCCAACGACCACGCGCGAGCTGTTGATGCGGGCCGCCTACCGCGCGCTGTGTGCCCACGGCTACGCCGATCTCACCATCCAGCGAATCGGCAAGGAGTTTCCCAAAAGCACCTCGCTGGTGTATCACCACTACGAGAGCAAAGACGAGCTATTGCTCGATTTTCTCGCGTTCATGCTCGAACATTTCGAGGCGGCTGTCCCCGCCGAAAGCGACGACTCGCCCGACGACGAGCTAACCGCGCTGCTTGATCACGCCCTGCCAACCGAGCCGGCACCGGAGGCCACACAGTTCACGCGGGCGATGATCGAACTGCGAACGCAGGCAGCCACCAACACCGCCTACCGCGAACAGTTCACCGCTCACAGCGCGTTTTTCCACGCCCGCGTCGTCGACATTCTCCACCGCGGTATCGACGACGGTTCATTCCACGCGGTCGACGCCGACCGAGTCGCAGCCGTTGTCGTCGCTGCCATCGAGGGCACGATGCTCCAGCGCGCAACGACTGACGACGCGGCCGCATCCCAGTCGGTTTCGCGAGTCCGCGCCGAGCTGTCGACGTATCTCGACGCTCGTGTGCGACGGGCGACTGAGAGCGGTTCACACCGCAATCGCGACAGTGATGAGCCCGCTTCCGACACCAACAGCGACACTGACACCGACACGGATCACTCCGGGCCCGATCCATGAAGAAGGGAACCGGCCGCGACCGCGCGGTCAACGTTACCGACGGCGCGCTGATCAAGCCGCTGGTGATCCTCTCGATCCCGATTATCCTTACCAATCTCCTGCAGGTTGGCTACAATCTCGCCGACACCTTTTGGGTGGGTCGTCTCGGCGGGTCGGCGGTCGCGGCGCTCTCGTTTTCGTGGGCCATCGTGTTTCTCATCATCAGCATCGCAATCGGCTTTTCGATCGCCGGCACCGTGTTGGTCGCCCAAAACAAAGGCGCGGGCAACATCGACAACGTGAGCCACGTCGCCGGCCAGACGATCACGCTGTTGACCGCGATTTCGCTGGTGCTGTCGGTCATTGGCTATCTGAGTGCGCCACAGCTGTTACAACTCGTTGGTGCGGTTCCGGGCACACTGGAGTTCGAGATGGCGCTCAGCTACACCCGGACAATGTTTCTCGGAATACCGTTTATTTTCGGATTTTTTGTGTTCCAGTCGCTGCTCCAAGGGTGGGGCGACAGCCGAACGCCGCTGTATCTGATGGCGTTCGGCGTCGGACTCAACGTCGTCATCGACCCGTTTTTCATTCTCGGCTTTGAGGACAACGTCGTCTTTGCGTGGTTCGGGTTGCAGTCGGTTGAGGCAGCGTTGTTTGCGGCAACCGGGTTCGATGGGCTGGAGGTCCAAGGTGCGGCGGTTGCGACGATTCTCTCGCGAGGAATCGGGGCGGCCATCGGCATGTGGCTCCTCCTGTCAGGCCGAGTTGGCATCGAGCTTTCGCGAGCGGACTTCATCCCGGCTCGCGAGACGTTCCGGAAAATATTCTCGATCGGTGCACCCGCCAGCGTCGAGGTGAGCACCTCCGCACTGAGTGTCACGATTCTGACCGCACTCGTTGCCATCGCCGGCTCGGAGGCGGTCGCGGCCTACGGTATCGGCAGCCGCGTCACCTCAATGGTGATTCTGCCGGCGCTCGGGCTAGCTCGTGGTGTCGAAACCGTGGTCGGACAGAACCTTGGTGCGGGACAGGTCGAACGGGCCAAACGGGGCGTCCGCGTCTCGGCAGCCATCGTTATCGGCTTCTTTGCGGTGTTCGGCGCGCTCGTGTATCTGTTTTCGGCTCCCATTGTCGACCTGTTTATTAGCGGGACCGACGCGGCCGTCGTCGTCGACATCGGCGCGGAGTATCTTCGAATCATCGCGTTTAGCTACATTTTCCTCGGCGTGTTTTACGTGATTCAGGGCGGCTTTCGCGGCAGCGGGAGCACCCGGTTGGCGATGGTGTTGGCGTTCACCGGCTACATTGTGCTCCGGTCGGTGCTGGCCGCAACGTTCGCCATCCCGTTCGGCTGGGGCGCAACGGGAATCTGGTACGGCGAGGCGCTGGCCAACGTGCTGATGGCGCTGCTCGTCATGTACTTTTTCCGCCGTGGCACGTGGATTCAACGCGTTGTCTCATCGGCGTCGTCGACAAAAAAATCAGCCACGGCCACAGCAGACGGGGTCGACGAAACCGTGCGGCCCGACGGCGACGCTTAGCCGAGAAGCAAGCGCAGCCACGGGTTGTTTTTTACGGTTGCCGTCTCTTCGAGTGCTCGGTCAACGCCGAGGAGTCGACCCGCACCCCATGCGCCGAGGCCGAACAGCAACAGCATGTAGACGAACGAGCTGTCGATGAAGTAGCCGTTTTCGACGGGGAAGCCCGCCATCAGGCCACCCTGCCAGGCGGCGGTCCAGAACATCGCCATCTGGAGCGCACCCATTGCGGCTGCGAACCGGAAGAAGACGCCGAACAGCAGCGCCAGTCCGATCAGGATCTGCCCAAAGATCACGAGCGGGTCGATGATGCTCCCGAAGTTCGCAAACCAGAGGAACAGTCCTTGAAGCGGGTTTGCTTCGGGAATGGCGTTCTGCAGGAACCCAGCCGAGGACCACGCCAGCGGATCGCCGATGCCGCCCTCAAGCAGTTTTTCGAGACCGGCCTGCAGGAACACCCAGGCCATGACGAGCCGGAGGCTCAGCATGGAGTACGCCAGCCACGTCTCCGAGTAGTTGAACTCGACTTGTCGACCGAGCAGTTCCGATCGCAGCGTCCGTTCAGCGGGTTGAGTTGCCATTATGTTTCAGCTGGTTTGAGCTTCCCCCGACAATACATAAAAATGGCAGGTGATTCTTCCCCAGTGAGAATCTGCGAAAGTAACGGCAGTATTTTCAGTTTTGTGCCGATCCACTGGCACTCATACTACAATGGAGTACAGGCGGGCGACCGTTGAGACACAAACATGCCCCGGAATCGGCTCTTCCGATGGAATGCTTTTCGCAGGATCAGTCGCTCAGTAGAGCAGTTCGTCGTTGTTTTCGATCATGTACAGCGACCGGGCAGCAATGTTGACCGCGTGGTCGCCGATCCGTTCGAGATCGCGGATCGTGAGAAGAAACCGCGACACGTCGGCCATGAACGCCTCGATTTCGTCGTCCGCGCGGTCGCTCTCGATGAGCTCGCGAACAACTGTGTCGCTGGCGACCTCACAGAGTGCATCGAGGTCGTCGTCGCGCTCGTCGACCGCATAACACAGCCCGCGGTCTCGGGTTTCGTACGCCTCCATCGCGAGCGAGAGCATGCTGAGCGTTTCCTCGCCCAGCCGTTGGATATCGACGCTTGGAAACACGTTGTTCTCGGCGCGTTTGGCATAGCCACCGAGGTTGGTCGCCAGATCGGCAATTCGTTCGAGGTCAGTAATGATCTTGAACGACGCCGCAATGAATCGGAGGTCGCCGGCAACGGGCTGTTGGAGCGCAATCAGATCGGTACAGCGCTTTTCGAGCTCAAGATACAGCTGATTGATGTCCGAATCTCCCGTAATAACACGGTCAGCAAGCACTTCATCGCTGTCTTCGAGCGCGGTAAGCGCCATCTGAAGACGTTCGGCAACCAGCTCGCTCATGGAGACGACGTCCGCACGGAGCGCAGCCAGCTCTGATTGATATTCGTTTCGGGGCATACCTGCGTATGTGTTGAGAACGCTCAAAAGAATTTCTCATATGGACTGTCAGGCGGATTCTTGCAGCATATCGTCATCGCATCGACAGAAACAGTCAACAAAAAACAGCGAGGTTAGCCAAACTTTCCGGTAATGTAATCTTCGACGCGCTGGTTCGAGGGATTCTCGAAGATTTTCTCGGTGTCGTTGAACTCGACGAGCTCACCACCGGTGAGAAAGACCGCGGTTTTGTCGGAGATGCGGGCGGCCTGCTGCATGTTGTGGGTGACGATAACAACGGTGAACTCCTCGGAGATGTCCGAGATCAGATCTTCGATCTGGGAGGTTGCCACCGGATCGAGCGCGCTTGCGGGCTCGTCCATCAGAATGACTTCGGGGTCGGGCGCGATGGCTCGCGCGATACAGAGGCGCTGTTGTTGGCCGCCCGAGAGATCAAGTCCCGAGGAATCGAGTTGGTCTTTCACTTCGTCCCAGAGTGCTGCGCCGCGAAGTGCCTCCTCGACGCGGGCGTCAAGATCGCCCTCGTAGCCCTGAATTTTCAGGCCGTAGGCGACGTTGTCGTAGATCGATTTGGGAAACGGATTGGGCTGTTGGAACACCATGCCGATTTTTCGCCGGAGTGCAACCGGGTCGACGTCGTCGTCGTAGACGTTTTTTTCCGAAAACAGGAGTTCGCCCTCAACGCGGGCAGCCGGAATCAGGTCGTTCATGCGGTTGATACACCGCAGGAACGTCGATTTCCCACAGCCCGAGGGGCCGATCAGCGCAGTGACGCGCTTTTCGGGGATGTCCATGGTGATGTCGCGAAGCGCCTGCTGGTCGCCGTAAAAAACATCGATGCCGCGAGATTTGATGATCGGTTCGGCAGCCCGTGCACCAGTGTCGAGGCCGCTTTGGGCCGCGGCAGCCGTTCCGGGTGTCGGTGACGATACAGATTCTTCGGTGGTGTCGACACTCGACTCTGGCTCACTCATACACGTACCATATTCTTCAGTCGTCAGCAAATAGCTGTTGCGGAATCTGTTATGTTATGCTCTGGTACGTTGCGTTGGCGTCTCGCGGCGTCGCTACCGCGTGGCCTCGATCTCGTCGAAGAAGGCCGAAACGTTCGCCGCAATCTCATCGCGAATACGTGCGGCTTCGGCTTTTTCGACGCCATCGGGGTCGTCGAGCGCCCAGTCACGGATGTCGACGGTGTCGCCCTCCTCGCCGAGGTCGAGTGTCGAACAGCCCATCGTCGCAATGACGTCACAGGTCGCCAGCTCCTCGGTCGTGA
>LKMS01000036.1 GCA_001563965.1 Haloferacaceae archaeon PL-Br10_E2g29
ACGTTCTCACAGAGGCGAACGCCCGCCAGCCGGAAGCCGGTGGTGAACTCCGGAGATCCGATAACTGCTATTTCCTGGCTCATAGAATCACCAGCTCCTGTTCGATTTCCGTCTCGCTCAGCCCGGCCTCGCGGCCACGAGCGATGGCACGGATGTTTTCGACCTCTCGTTCTTTCATCAGGATGTACGCCACAACCGGGCCAACCGACAGCGGCGAGGCGTTCCCGAGTTTTCGCGAGTATGTGAGCAACACCGCTTCGAGCGCCCGTTCGAACTCGATGAGACTCTCGGTTTCCTCGAGCCCGTCGAGCGATCCCGAAAGCTCTCGGCCGTAGCTGCTGTCTCGGATCCGGGTGACCAGTTCGTCGGGGTTTCGGACCAGTGCGGCCAACTCGCTGGCCTCGAACAGCGAGCCCCCTTCGATGAAGTACGCCTCGGGATCGAGATCCGCCCCACTGCGCGCCAATCGCATGGTGTTGATCGCATTGCGGAAATCGATCTCGGCTCTGAGGAACTCCCGGTAGAGTTCGACCGATTCACCCGAGACCATATCCCCGAACAGCCGTCTGTAGTATCCCGCGGTCGTCTCTTCGAGCAACTTCTCGTAGAAGATACGATCGACCGCGTTTTCGAGCGGAACCAACACACCGTCGGTTTCGAACGCATCGAAGGCTGCTTCGAGTGGCTGGGCGAAAATCGTTCCATCGAGTGCGGTGATGACGTCTTCGACCGTTCCGGCTTCGAGCAGTCGCTCGTACATCCGGTCGTCGAACTCGCCGGCGCGAATCAGATCCGCCTCGATGGCCGCTCGGTCGGCACCCGAGTAGATGCCACGAAGCACCGTTTTGACGTTCCAGGCGTCGAATTTCCGGAGATACCGAGCGATAAGCTCGTGTAAGTGCCCCTCGGAAAATCGCAACAGATCCTCGAAATGCCGTGCGAGATTCTGATTCAGCGCATACTCGATCAGATCCGCACCGCTGTGGCGCGCGCCGAGTTCGTTGATCTCGCGATCGTATTCTGATTCCTCCATATACCGAGCAATCTCCGCAGGGCCCATCCGGACGAGTTTTCGGTACTCGTCGTCACTAAACAGCGCCGCACTCCGGGCGCGGACGCGGGCGTTGACGTACTCCGGATTCGAGCTGCCGGTCGTGCTCATTGGTCAAACAGGAGTGTCGACAGTTCCTTCAACTGGTCGTCCCAGACCGACTCCAGCACGGTGTCGAAGGTGTTGTTCACCCGAACGCGTGAGCTCTCGCTCTCGACGACGACGCCGCCGAGACAGTCCCGAGGCTCGCCGAACGAAAAGTCCTCGTACTCGGTGAGGATATTTTCGATCAGCGATTGGTCGTCAGCACGGCCGTGGACGACGACGGTGTCGTCATCGAACTCCGCGGCCGCTGCCGCGATGAGCGTCCGAGTTAGCTCCTCGCGTTTTGTCTCGTCAAGACTGACGAGCGCGCTTTCGATCTCCTCGCGGACGTTCGCAAGCACGTCACGGCGGGCTTCGAGCCGTTGTTGTTTGGCTTCGAGTTTCGCTCCCGAGAGTGCCTGCTCGCGCTTTTGGTCGATCTCGCTTTCGACCTCGTTGGCGCGCTCGTCTTTGATGGCCTCGGCGTCGGACTCAGCCTCGGCAACGATTGCTTCGGCTTTCTCGTCGGCCTCCGCCCGGATCTCATCCGCACGCGCGCGGGCTTCTGTTTCAATATCGTCTCTGACTTGTTCCAAACTCATTGGTAAAGGGGTGGTCGGATTAGACCAAGAAGACGACAACGAGTGCGAGAATCACGAGCGTCTCGGGCAGGACAGTCAGAATAAGCCCTTTGACGAACAGATCCTCGTTTTCGGCCATCGCGCCAACGGCGGCCGCGCCGATCGCGCGCTCTGCGTAGCCCGCACCGACTGCAGCAAGCCCAACAGCGAGAGCCGCCGCGCCACCCGCGCTGATGATTTGGCCGCTTTCTCCGTTCTGTAGTACAACATTCCCGAGTTCTGATGCAAGTTCCAAGGTCATAGTTTGTGTTTGGTCTGCTCTGGTTACGTTCGCTTGTAGCCGAACAGTTCGTATTTGCCCTTACGTCCATCATAAAGCTTCCCAAAAAGGATGGGAGAAACCGTCGAACAACCGGTTTTCGACCCTTTTCGATACAAAATTTCACATCCAAAACTGATCGAAATGATCTGCTGAGTACTGGCTGTTTTTCGGCCAAAAAATCCGCAGTCGACAATCCTTCTTCGATCATCTATTCGATAATCAATCTTGAGAACTGGCAAACGCTGGTGGTAAACTGCCGAACGATGGTGCAAAAAAGCGTCGTGGTTCGGTCGTCCCTCGGCGTTCAGTCGTCGGTCGTGGTGTAGGTTCGGTCGTAGCCGAACGGGTTGTACGGCCGTCCACCGCCCTCGTAGAACTTGTTGAAGAACTCAACGTACTCGAGACGGATGCCCTGAATACCGGCAGCCGTAATCCCAAGCAGGAGGACGACGATGTGGCCGACGATGGCGACCGCGATTGCGCCGATGATGGCGACGATGCCGATTAGTCCCGGCTCATAGGCTGTCGAGATGCCGGCGAAGACGACTTCGTACGTCTCGGGTTGGCCCTGCACTTCGGCGAGTCGACTCGGCGTGAAAATGAAATTGAAGCTTCCCTCTCCGGCGTCATCGATGTATGCGCCGAACGCGAGCAGGTTGACCGCAAGCGCCATTCCACCCTTGGCGAGCAGGACGGCCATGATTCGGGCGTACGAGACGACGTTGACGACCGGCGACAGCACTTCGGCGAGTTCAGTCGGTTCGCCGATTCCGAGCAGTACTGCACCGATTCCGGCTGCGACAAGGCCGGCGATGCCGACGATGGCTGGGAAGCCACCGAACGAGACCGCACCGAGTGTGACCACCCCGACCGATTCGAAAATGAAGTCGGGTTTGGGGCCGGCAGCATGCTGGCTGAAGATCCAGATCCACACACCGTTGAGCAACAGGAGCCACGAGGCGCTCTCGTAGACCGCGTGTTTGAGGTCGTGCAGTCGGTAGTTGCTGACAAACGACAGTCCGTAGCCGAGGTTCAGATGCAGAATGCCGAACAGCGCGCTCACGACGAGCCACGCGAGTGCCCACTCAGTGGCTCCCGGCGACAGCCCTTTTGAGACCTCCCAGGCCTCAATACCGAGCCATGGGTACGCGTGGTAGCCGAAGATGTCGATCCCATAGTAGATCCCAAACAGGATCGTAAACAGTCCGGCCCAGATGGCGATTGATCCCATCTCGCGCATCACGCCATCGTAGCTGCGATACATGTAGATGCCAACGCCTGCATAGAGCAGTCCGTAGCCGATATCCCCGATCATGAAGCCGAACATGAGCGGGAACGTGAGAAAGACAAGCAGTGTCGGATCGAACTCCGAGTACTTCGGGCGGCTCACCGCGTTGATGAGCACCTCAAACGGGCTGGCGATCGATGGGTTGTTCTGGACGACCGGCGGTTCGTCGGCGGTGGTGACGACGCCGCCGTCGGCACGAGCCTTTCGGTGGTCATCGCCATCCGTTGACGCCTCGGCTGCGTCGGGTGCATCGCTCTCGTGTTCGACGATGGCATGACCGCTCGCGTTGAAGGCGGCGCGTTTGATCTCTTGGATTTCGAGCGCACCGTCGACCTCGGCGCGCAGCGTCGACTCGAACTCGTCGTACCGTTCGGTGGGGATCCACCCTTCGGCAATAAACGCGTTTTTCGTCGTCGCAAACGACAACGGAGCCTGCTTCTTTTGGGCCTCAATCGAGAGATACTCCTCGGCCGAAAGCAGAAAGCTCGCGTGTTCGTTTTTCGTTGCTTCGAGTTCAGCGTTGATTTCTTCAAGCTCGGACTTGATCGCCGCCTTCCGTTCTTGTAGTTCGGCGACGTACTCCTCGGGACTGCCGTCGGCCTCCGGCACCGAGACAGTCGTGAACTCAACGCCGACGAGCGCATCGGCGAGGACGTCGCCGTCGGTGTCAGTCGCCGGGCTGGCGAACACCGCGTGCGTACGCCCACCCGACATCACCTCGAACGTGTCGATCGCCTCGCTTTCGGCGAGTGCCGCCTCGACCGCCTCGCGGTTGCCCTGGCCAACGGCGACGACCAGCGAGTCGTACCCACTGAGCAGGTCGAGGTCGATTCCGAGATCGGCCAACGGTTTGAGACGGTCAATCCGTTCGTCGACATCTCGGAGTCGCCCGCGTGTCTCACTTTTGCGATCGTCGAGGCCGTTGACGCGGGTTTGCAGCGTGGTGAGTTCGGACTCGAGTTCGGTTTCGTCGATGAGAATCTGGGCACTCGCATCTTCGCGCTCAACACCGAGGATGCTTTCGAGCGATCTGACGGTGACGAGTTTCTGATTGATTTTTTCAGCGCCCTGCATCGATCGACCAAGTTCGAACCCCTCCCAGGACTCGTCGTAATCCGAAAGATGGAGCAGATCCATTCCGTGAACGGTTTCGATGGTCGACCCCAACACGCGGTTGGAGCCGGCCACCGATACCTTGCTCATCCGTTCAGGTCTGAGCATTCACGGCCTCCTCGAACCGTTCGAGCGCGAGTTCGACAGCCTCATCGACGCGCTCGGTGGCGTCATCGACGAGTTCCTGTCGGGTTGCTCGGCCCGCTTCGAGGAGCTCCTCGCGGCGGTCTTCGATCTCCTCGTCGGCCGCCGCAAGGCGTTGTTCAGCATGCTCCTCGGCTTCCTCACGGGCGGCCGCGCGAATCTCGTCGGCCGTTGTTCTGGCCTCGGCGATCCGATCTTCGCGGTCAGACTCGGCTTCCGCGATGATCTCGTCGGCCCGCTGTTCGGCCTCCTTGATCTCTTTGAGAACCTCTGGTCTCGGCATACTACTGATCATTCGAAGTTGTAGTAGCTGTGTATAAGGTGTTTGCGGAAGCGCGTGAGGGGCCGTGTTCCGTTTCTGCCGGTTTCGTCCGTGTCGACATCACAGACTGTCAGATTTACAATCAGATTGTGGTTGTTTCTTCTGTTCTTCTCACTATTCTGTTGTCTTCCGCCCACGCTGTTCGTGACAAATGGTGGGATCTCCAGTTTTGGTTGTTTCCAGCCGGGATCCGCACGAGCCTGACGTGGGCTCCGCGTTTGTCGTCGTCGACGCAATCTTTGGCCGCGTTCGTTCCACCGCGCGGCACAAAAACCGCACCGTTATTGCGGGGCCGTTCGTAATGACTGATACCGATGGGAATCCTCGAGAACAAGGCTCGCGCTCGCCTCTTTTACAAATATCTCTCGAAGATCTATGACCGAATCAACCCCTTTATTTGGAACGAGGAGATGCGCGACGAGGCGCTCGAGTGGCTCGCCCTCGAACAGGACGACCGCGTGCTCGACGTCGGCTGCGGCACCGGCTTCGGCACCGAGGGACTCCTTCAGCACACTGACGACGTCCACGGCCTCGATCAGAGCATCCACCAGATGCAGAAGGCGTGGAAAAAGTTCGGCAAACACGATCGGGTTCGGTTCTACCGCGGCGACGCCGAACGGCTCCCGTTTGCGGACAACACGTTCGATCACCTCTGGTCGTCGGGCTCGATCGAGTACTGGCCCAATCCGGTCGACGCGCTCGAAGAGTTCCGCCGTGTCACCAAACCCGGCGGGCGCGTGCTCGTCGTCGGCCCCGACTACCCCAACTCGGTCGTGATGCAGAAACTCGCCGACGCGATCATGCTGTTTTACGACGAGGAGGAGGGTGACCGCATGTTCTCCGAGGCGGGCTACACCGAGTTCGACCACTACATCCAGCAGGCCAGTCCGGGCAGTCCGAAAGCGATCACGACGATCGCGACCGTTCCCGGTGACACCGCCGACGTCGACACGACGGCCGAAAACGAGGTCATCGTCGACGACGCGACTGACGAACCGGTGGTCGACGAATCGACGGCGTGAGTGGCATTTCCGCGTAGTTGTTCATCTCTTTCCGCACGCTGCGAACACGTCGGTCTCGACTGCTCGTTTTTAGCTGACTGGCAGTGACTGTCGGTTTGCAAAACACCGCCGCCGAGTTCCCTCAGTCCGAAATAAACTCGTTGTCGCGCCAGTTGACGCCGCTGTTGCCCGACTGGTTTTTCCGGGGGTTTTCGACGACTTCCACGGTCGCCGAGCGCTCTTCGCCTTCGACGATCCGGGTCGCCTCCAGTTCGCCGTCGTCCTCGGTGATCGCGGTCAACGTTCCCTTTTCGGAAAGCAGCGCGATCTCTTTGAGCACGAGGAACATCGGGTACTGGACGGCCGTGTTCTGCAACACCGTCTCGCGGTCGCCCTTGAAGCAGGCGAACTCGACGAGTTCGGAGGGGATCTCCTCTTCTTCCTCGTCGCCCCAGCGCGGGCCACCCGCCCGTGGGGGTTCTTCCTCGTAGACGCGCGTTTCGGTCACGCTGGCTTTGAGCTGTGCGGTCGGGGTGTACTTGCTCAGACTCTCGTCGGTCGCCTCCGCCTTGATGATCAGCGTGTTGTTGCGTCGAGTAATGGTGATGTCCGCGATTTCTGGCGGAAGATCGGGGTCCTCCGAGAGATACGTCTGGACGTCTTCGAGTGGCAGTTCAAGCGTCGAGTGGAGACGGAATACGCGACCTGTCATATTGAGTTACTGTGAGGGTAGTTCACTACGGCGGTATCGGTACCTACCGTCTCTAGGCATCCCAAGGTTATAGGAGCTACCCTTTCGCGAGCGTCGCCAGCGCTGCGCGGCTGCCGTCACCGTTCAGACATGGTTCCGTGGTGACCTCGACAGCTGATCGAAGCTGACTCGCTTAGTTCGTGCTGAGCGTCGCCTCGAGTTCGCCGCGTTCGTCGAGTTCGGTCAGAATGTCGCTGCCGCCGACGAACTCGCCGTCGACGAACGTCTGGGGAATCGTCTCCCAGCCGCTGTGTTCCGACAGCGCAGCGCGGTAGGTGTCGAGTGCGGGCAGGACGTCAACCGTCTCGAACTCCTCGACGTGTTTGCCGATGAGTTCGAGCGCGTTCGCCGAGTAGCCACACTGTGGCATCAGCTGATTACCCTTCATGAACAGCACCACGTCGTTGTCGGCGATCACGTCGTCAACGCGCGCTTGGATCGTTTCGGTGTCGAGGTCAGCGTCGGGCTGGAATGTCATACAAACATATTGCACACACACGCCCAAAGGCGTTGCGTCCCTTCCGGCGTCGAGTGTGTTCCCTGCCGCAGGGCGCCACTGACGCCGTTTTCACTCTTTTTCGCCAACGCTGACGACGTTCATCAGCGAGTACACCGGCACACCCTCGATTTCGTCGACGCCCTGTTTGTCGACGAGCACGACACAGCCGACGGGCTCGCCGCCGCTGGCGCGGACGGCCTCGATTGCCTCGCCGAGCGTGGTTCCCGAGGTGATGATGTCGTCGACGATGTAGCACTCCTGGTCGCTGACCGCCGAGAAGTTCCGCGAAAATCCGCCGCCGAGTTCGTCGATGTCGCCTTCCTCCCACTGGTGTTTTGCGGGCGCGTACGCCCCGAGGTCGGTGTCGAGTGCTTGGGCGATAATCGTCGCCAGCGGAATGCCCGCTTTCTCGATGCCGACGGTCAGCCGAACGTTGTCGCCCTCTTTCGAGATGATGTCGGCCATTGCGCGACTCACGTGTTCGAGTCGAACGCTGTCGCGACCGATCGCGTTCCAGTCGACGTGGATGTCCTGTGGGCCCGCTGCCGGCCGTGCCGGCGTCGAGTCGGCGGGTTCGCTCGTTGCACCGCTGCGCTCGACCAGCCAGCTTGCGGTCTCTCGCGAGACGTTGAGTTCGTCGGCGATTTCGCCACGTGCCAGCCCCCGCTCGGCCAGCTCTGCAGCGCTTGCGATCAGATTATCGACGTTCTTCATACTGACTGAATTGAATCGCGTTTTTGATAGTCCTGTCGTCATTGTCGAACGCCGCCTCGAAATCCTCAAGCGGGTATACACCGGTGATGAGCGAGTCGAGGAACGATTCGGACAGCGAGCCGAGCGTCTCGACGGCGGCTTCGAACTGTCGGACGTTCGAGTTGACGCTGCCGACGATCGCCTTGTTGTGCAAGACGAGTTCGCGGTGGAACCGGCCGCCGTCGAGATCGAACGTCCAGTCGCTCGGCACGCCAAGCGCCGCCACGACGCCGTTTGGCGCGAGCGCCTCGATCGCCTCGAAGGGATGTTTGGCGTAGCCGGTCGCCTCGTAAATGAGGTCGGGTGCTTCGTACGCGTCGGGGATGTCGCCGACGGCGGTCTCGGTGCTGTTGATGTAGGTGCTTTCGAGCGATTCGATGATGTCGATCGTTGGGTCGGGTCGGTCACGACGCCCCAGACAGTAGGTTCGCTCGAAGCGTTGTTCGAACATCGCGAGCGTCAACAGCCCGAGACTGCCGTTGCCCAACACGAGCGCCGACTCGGGACTCCACTCGAACGCTGACCGGCTCGCATCGGCGTGTTCGACCGCCTTTTCGGTGATCGAAATCGGTTCGACGAGAAAGCCGTAGTCGACCAGCTCGGGCGGTACCTGGACGAGTGCGGACGCGGGGCTCGTGAAGTATTCGGCCATGAAGCCGTGTGCGCCAACAATGCCGCGCTCGTAGTACTGACCGTCGGGCGCCATGTCGGCCTCGTCGCGCTCGAAGTACGGATTCGAGCCGTTCGGTGGCCGTCGAACCGTCGGGACGACGATGTCGCCCTCGCTGAGCCCGGTTCCGTTTGCGTCCTCGACGACACCGACGGCCTCGTGGCCCAACACGAGATAGTCGTCGCCCTCGGGCGACCCGCCGTGGCTGCCCGCAATAACCTCGTGATCCGTGCCGTCGACGCCGACCCGGAGCGTCCGAACCAGCGCCTCGCCCGCATCGGGTTCGGGTTTCGGCTGCTCGACGAGTTCGGGTTTGCCGGCCCCGTCTCGAACGATAAGTGCCTTCATATACCGTTTTTCACCCCGCGAGCAAAAATAGCTATTCGTTACCGAGTAACAATTTTCTCGGCCGTCGAGGGCGCGCTCAGTTCTCGTCGCCCACTGTCGGCTCTCGTGGATCCGTCTTCAGCCGTCAGGTGGCTAGGCGTCGAGTTGGTCGCGCAACAGCTGATTGACGCTGGCGGGGTCGGCCGACCCCTTTGATTTCTGCATCACCTGGCCAACAAGGAAGTTGAGCGCGCCCGACTCGCCGCGGTGGTAGTCGTCGACCGCGCCGGGATTTTCCTCGATTGCCGCGGCAACGAACTCGACAATGGCGTCGTCATCGGCCTTGCCCAACCCCTCGCGGTCGATGATCGTTTCTGGGTCGTCGCCGTCGTCGAGCATCGACCGAAGCACGCTCTCTTCGGCGTTTTTGACCGTCAGTTCGTCGGTTTCGACCAGTTCGATCAGCCGGGCAAACTCGTCGAGTCGGTCCTCGACATCGGTAATCTGCATGTCGCGGTAGTTGAGTTCACCAAGCAGGTTGTCGGCGACCCACGTGGCAGCCACGTCGGGGTCGAACTGGGCGGCGACCGCCTCAAAAAAGTCCGCAACGTCCTTCGTCGAGGTGAGCTTCGAGGCCGACTCGCCGTCGAGGCCGTACTCCTCGGCAAACCGCGTGCGACGCGCGTCGGGGAGTTCGGGAATCGGAATCTCGTCTTTCCAGTGGGCGACTTCGAGCGGTGGGAGGTCGGCCTCGCGGAAGTACCGGTAGTCGGCCTCCGATTCCTTCGAGCGCATCGAAACCGTAATGCCACGGCTTTCGTCCCAGTGGCGGGTTTCGGTTTCGATGACGCGGCCGCGCCGAACGGCGTTTTTCTGCCGAGTCACCTCGTAGGCGAGCGCCTTTTCGGCCCCTTTGTGGCTCGAAATGTTCTTCACTTCGGTGCGGTTTGCGTCGGCGAGCACGTCGTCGTCGATTGCGCCACCGTCGTCGACCGCGTCGGCATCGATCAGCGAGATGTTGGCGTCGACCCGAAGGCTGCCGTCGCGCGTCGCGTCGAACACGCCGAGATACGCCAGTACTTCTTCGAGTTTGGCCAAAAATGCGCGCGTCTCTTTCGGCGAGCGGAAATCCGGTTCGGTGACGATTTCGACAAGCGGCGTGCCCGCACGGTTGTAGTTGATGAGCGTGTAGTCAGCGGTGTCGATGGAGCCCCCTTTGTGCTGGAGGCTACCGGGATCCTCTTCGAGATGGGCGCGGGTGAGTTCGATCTCACGGCGCTCGCCCTCGACGCTGATTTCGAGGCTGCCTGCCTGACAGATCGGGGCGTCGTACTGGGTGAGCTGGAAGTTTTTCGGCAGATCGGGGTAGTAGTAGTTTTTCCGGTGGAACGTGGTTCGGTCGGGAATCTCGGCCGACAGCGCCTTGGCAATTTTCACGGCGGCCTCGACGGCTCCCTCGTTGAGCACGGGAAGCGCGCCGGGCAGGCCGAGACAGACCGGACAGGTCCGGCTGTTTGGCTCCTCGTTGTCGCCGGCGGTGGTCGAACAGCCACAGAAGATTTTCGTCGCGGTTTCGAGCTGGACGTGCACCTCCAGGCCGATGACGACCGTGTGCTCGGTGGATTCGACGGCCTTCGCAGTCATTGGCCGGCTTTTGCGGCGCGCTGGCTAAAGCGTAACGGAGCGGCGACTCGCCGCTCACACACCAGATTCCAACACCGCGAACCGATGCACCAGGCAGGTCCCAAGGACAACCAACAGACCATGCTGACGTGTCACACACCTGTCTGACACAGGTTTATACGGACACAGCGGTGTGATTGTACCATGACTAATCGGGTCGAGGAACTCGAAGGACAGGTTGCTGAACTCCGTGCTGCGGTCAACGGACTCACCGAAGAACTGGTCGAAACCAAATCGCGTGTCAAGGAACTCGAAGAGGCGGCCGAGGCCACCCCGGTCGCCCCCGAACCGGAACCCGAGTTGGAGCCGGAGACGAGCGTTGTCGAGACGACAACGAAAAGCGATGACCACGTCGAGGTCGTTACCCACGAACAGCGCGAAACCGAGATCACAACCGCCGACGCCACTGAGACGGCGTCCGCAGAAGCCAACGCCGAGAGCGACCCATCGGCCGACGCCGACGC
>LKMS01000037.1 GCA_001563965.1 Haloferacaceae archaeon PL-Br10_E2g29
GCTTCGAGCGAATCGAGCACCATGATTGGCACCTCCTCGTACACCTCATGGACGAGATAGCCCGCCAGCGCGAACACCAGTCCGGTGACCTCACGCTCGCTCTCGCTGAGGTGGTCGATCGTGTCCTCGTAGGTCGCCCCATCGGGACCCGTGCGGACGATATGGAGCGTGAAAACCGACTGGTCGACCAGACGACGGCCCTCGCGTTGTTCTTCGGTGGTTCGCTCGATCCAGATGCGTTCGAGATTATCATACCCCAGTGCTGACAGCACGTTGTCCATGTGGGTGTTGAACGCCTCGATCGACTCCTCTTCGAGCTGCTCGATTCGCGTGCGAAGCTCGGTGAGCTGCTCGCTCACTGCGCCACGCTCGTTTTTGAGACGCTCTCGCTCGGCAAGTTCGTTCTCGATTTCCTCGATTTTGGCTTCGATCTCCGCTTTTGCCGACTCGTGTTGGCTGAGTTCGAACTCACACTCAGTGACCGCTTTATGTGCGTCGAGAACGGCGTTTTCGCGATCGCTATCGAGTGCGTCCACCGTCGATTCCAGCTCCGTTGCACGCTCTCTGAGCTCCGAAAGCTCCGTTTCGAGCGACTCGATTCGCGCTGCACGATCGTCGAGTTCGGTTTCGGCGCGCTCGATTCGTCGGTTCAGCTTGGCCTGTTGGCGGTGCGCCCGTTTGCGCTTGTTCTGTTGCTCAGTGAGCGCGCTGATCTCATCACGAACGTCGCTTCGTTCGCTCAGTTTCTCCCGCCGGAGCGTCCGCAACCGCTCGATCGTCCCCTCGATCTGTGCGGGTTCGACGTGGCTGCCGCAGGTCCAACAGACGATGTGGTCGTCCGCCAGCAGTTGCCGTGTCGGCGATTCGGTGTCGGTTTCGGTTGTCTCCGACTCGTGAAGCGACTGCAACGCCTCGGCGACCTCGCTGTTTGTCCCCGCAAGCATCTCTTCGTTGAATTTAATGACGCTCTGGAGTTGGCTCGCAACCGCGTCCAGCGTTGCGCGTTGCTTGCGAAGCGAGTCGAGTGTCGCGTCGATATCTTCGACGGTATCGGCCGGTTCCGAGAGCGAGTCTCGTTCGGCGCTGAGCGCTTTCAGCTCGGAGCGGAGGGTTTCGCGGCTCTCGCGTTCGGTTTCGAGTTGGAACCGCGTTTCCTCGATGGTCGACTGAACAGACTGAAGCTCACTGAGCGCCGCATCGAGCTCCTGTTTGTCCTGTCGGCTGGCCTCAACACTGCCGTCCATCTCCGCGAGCGTCTCACGTTTGTCGGCGAGTTCCGCACGAGTCGCTTCGATTTGGTCGGCAAGCCGGGTGCGTTCGGCTTCGAGGTCGGGCAGGTCGTCTGCGAGCCCATCGAGGTCGGCCAGCCGACTGTCGAGTCGACGCTTTTCGCGTTTCACTTCTTCGATTTCGGCGTTAATCGCGTCGACATCGACCGGCCGCATGATGAGTTCACGGAGATCATCGCTCCGGCTGACGGCCTGCCGCGCCTCGTTTGACTCCAACAAAAACGCAAACAGATCCGCGAGGGTTGGATCGTCGAGATACGGATCGCCGTCGATGAGAACCGTTCCGTTCTGTCGACGAAGCTGTCGGTGATAGGTTTCGTCGGCAATCGAAAGTTCTACCCTGCCGACATCCGCGTCGGCTTTGAGCGACACTCGGTCGCTTCCGAGCGCACCCATAACGGCTCGCAAAAAGGAGGTTCGGTTGGTCGCGTTGCGACCGGCAAGTACGTTGACGCCCGAGCAGAGATTGACTGTCGTCCCGGAAATCCCTCCGAGATTGGAGATCTCGACAGCAATATCCGTCTCAGTCGCCTGTGACGGTGGCATAGCGAACCCTTCCAGCGTATCCGCTTAATAATTGCGACCGTAACACCAGTAGCTGGACAGCGCGGCGGCTCACATCGGTCGACCCATTACACGGCTATGAACATTCACGGTCGCCAGCAGCGCGACAGCGAGCCGCCACAATGTGGCTGCTTACTCGTTCGTCGAACAGTCACAGTGACCCACATCGAGCAGCTCACCGATTGTGTACTGCTGGCCGCAGTCCGCACAGAACACCTGCACATCGACCAGCACGGAGTACGAGCCAAGCGAGAGCTCATCGGTACGGTCGAGTCGAGAAAGGGTGTTGTCGGCGACTGCTTCCAGTCGACTTTCGAGCCGTTGGATCGTTTCACGATCGTCGGCAAGCCGTTCGGCCGGCGTCCGACTATCGGTTGGCGGCGACACCTCGAGATCTTTGGTGAGGTAGGTGTGAACTGCCTGATGGGAGACGAAATCAGCGCGGAGCGCGTCGACATCGACGTCCACACGTTCGAGTCGTCGACGCGCTTGGGTCTGCATCCCGGCGCTCACCGAGTCGTCAGTCAGCAATCGGTAGGTGTTTTCGGCCTCCCCTGCAAGCGGGTTGAGCCCAGCGTCTCGCATTACTGCAGCGAGCAATGCCTTGTTGAACCGATCGGCGAGCGCCCGCAGGCTCTCGCGTTCGTAGCCCTCGCCGCGCCACCGGTCTGCAAGCTCGTCGCCAATCCGCAGATCGTACTGCTCGATCACCCGTCGAACCTTCGTCACCACCCGATTTCACCACCGAAGGCAGCGAACACCACGCTCATTGTACGGTTGTATTGGGCCGGCTATCTGTATCTGTCGGCTCGACGGGAGCATCACGGGAACGCTCAAATGCCCACCGAGCAAACGTGGGCTATGGCGCTCTCGTTGATCGAGCGACTTCGGCAACCAGCCTACACGGGAGAGCGTCGGTGTTGGCCCTGCACACTGCTCAACCTCGTGCTCGTTGCGATCGCCGCTGCGGGAACCGGCCTCGTTTCGGTGCCGGCGGCCGTGCTCATTGGAGCCACAGGTGTCGCACTCATCGCCCTCCGTGGCTACGTCGTGCCGTACACCCCCATGATCGCCCCAAAACTCACCGCGTGGGTGCCGTTCGACATTGGCCCATCCACAATCAATCCCCGCTCGGATTCGTTGCTCGCTGTCGACGACCCAGAACGGTTGCTTACCGTGTTGGTTGCTGCCGGCGTCGTCGTCGAAGACGGTGAGCTGTTTCTCGATGCGGCTGTCGAACGTGCGTGGGAGCAGCGAATGGACGGCCTGCGTGAGAAATCCGATGCGGAGGTTGCTTTCGCCGTCGCCGAGGCGGTGCCGTTTCCGGCCGACTCGCTGGTGTCGAACGATCGGCTGTTGCTCGCCGGCGAACACAACCGAGATGTCTGGCTGACCCGACCCGTTGCCATTGCGAGTGCCGCGGGCATCGACGTGCTCGTCGAACATGGTGTTGACCGCCAAACCGCGGCGGCCGCGGTCGACCCGCTTCGATTGTTTTTACAACACTGTCCCGACTGTGGCGACCCGGTGGTCGAATCGACCGTCCACAACTGCTGTGGCGGAACCAAGGGCGTGTACGACCATCCCGAACGCGATGTCCTCGCCTGCAGCTCGTGCGATGCTGTCCTGTACGAATTTCCACTCGCCGAGTCGACACCAACGAACTAAATGAGCTCCCCTGTCCTGGTCGACGCCGAGCAGCTACACCTCGGGTGGCGATTCGCGACCAATGTGAATCTCTTGCGCTTCGATCTCTTCGAGCGCCGCAACGAGACCGCCGACGGCGACCCGGCCCGACGCGGTTTCGATGGTGAGCGAAGCGACTTCTTCGGAGTCCTGAAACTCAACACCGACGACCTTTCCCTGGATGCGAGCTGGCTTACCGGTCTCAATGGAGCGTCCCTCGACGGTGGCATAAAATTCGCCGTCCAGTTCGCGAACGTCTTTGACCGCGCGTCGAATCGAGGCGTATCGGCGTGGAAACGGCCGTTCTTCGGTGTTTGTCGCCAACGTCTCCGCAGTCGTCCACAACACGGTGCCAAAAAATCCCGACACCAGAAAGCCGAGAGCTGACCGACTGAAAATCACGCCGTACCGATCGCGGTCGTCACGAAGCGCATCCTGTGTTGCGTATACGGAATGTTCGCCGTCGGCGACCGCCAACACGGGTGTGGTGATCCCCCGTCGTGCCCGCGCGGTTGTCGCTACTGAGAGATACTCGAACTGGTCGGGGGCGGGTGCGCGATTCGCTGGCGTGACCAACAGGTCGATACTGCTCCCGTTTCGAATCTGCGTTTTGAGCAGCGGCGTAAACCGTTCGAGCAGTTCGGGCGTCAGCGAAAGCGCGAGTTCGAACTCGGCGTTCTCAATTGTCTCTTCGAGATACCGGAGAATCGTCGAGCGCGATTTTACTAACGAGACCGCTTCGGTGTCTCGCGCTGGCGCGGTGTAGCGGGCGGCCAGTTCGTCAACCATCGACGTGAACGAGGACTGGAGGTCGCCAAAAGAGTTCTCGGGGTCGACCGCGACGATCTGCATCGGACGGGTCTCGCGGAGTTCGACGAGCGAGCGATCTGCCAGGCTGCGAACCGTGTCGTAGACGCGTGGCTGGGGAATGTCCGTTCGGTCGGCAATCTCGCTGGCGGTGAGTTGGCCGTGTTCGAGCACCGCGAGATAGGCGTCGATTTCGTACTCACCGAGATTGAACCGCTCGCCAACGTGTTCGAGGGTCGCCCGCAGGTCATCTGCCATACGACTGTTCTGGTGCGGGCACATAAGACATTTACTTGGAATCGAGTTGTACACGATTCCGTAGTTGCGTACTGCCCAGGTGCGAGATCAGGTAGATCGGTTACCGGTAGCGTTCGCTCCCGGTGACAACACCAGTCGTGGGTGGACGTCGGCAATCAAAAAACCCGATGCGCGGAGGACAACGCTTTTTCACGCAGGGGTTGATTCCCACTCAATGACGGCGACCGACGGCAGTACCGCTTCCGACGAGGTCCCCGCGGGTGGTGACTTCCTCGAGCAGGTGTTGCCCGAACTGCTCCAGTTTCCGGGCCATCGCATTCTCTCCGCGCTGCTCGTTATCGCCCTCGGTGTCTGGCTCTCGAAATTTTTTGTCCGGCTGTTGGGCCGGCCAATTGCACAGCGATTTGCCCGCCAGAGCGTTGCACAGACCGTTTTGGGTGCGGTTCGCGGACTGACAATCGGCTTTGCGCTCATCGTTGCTGGATCGCTTATTGGTCTCCGAATTGGTGACATCGTCCTCTCGGTGACGGTGTTTTCGGCCGTTGTCGGGATTGTGCTCGCGCCGATCGTCGGCAACATCATTAACGGCATCTTCGTCCTCGCCGACCAGCCGTTCGAAATCGGCGATATGATCGAACTCGACGACGAAACCCGCGGCTTTGTCGACGACATCACGATCCGGTACACGAAAATCTTCACGCTCGATAACACGTTTCTCGTGATTCCGAACGGGAACATCCGCGACCGCGACGTGGTCAACTATTCGGCCGAAGACGAGCGAACGCGGCTCACCCTCGATGTGCTTGTGACCTACGAATCGGACATTTCGGAGGCCCGCCGACTGATGGAAATCGCCGCTCGCGACACGGACAACGTGATCAAAGGTGGTCCAGACATCCGTGTCGGTAGTGGTCGCTATCCGGCCAATCCAGCCGTGTTACTCGCCAGTTTTGGGGACAACGGCATTCTGCTTCGACTTCGGTACTGGGCAACCAAACCCTACAAAATCCCAACCATCGAGTCGGCGGTTCGGACGGAAATCCGTCGACAGTTTGCGAACTCCGACGCAACCACCGTGATGGCATACCCTCACCAACATCTGGTGTTCGACGAGACCAGCGGCGAAGCAAACGTCGCCCTTCGCAACAAGAGTCCTGCCGACATACCCAATGAGCTGCTAGGTGCCGACATCCCAGTCGATGCTCCCCACGGCGATGAGACAACCACTGTGGCCGAAGGATCCGAAACCGAGCAGCGCGATGTTGAAGACCGGGCGACGAGTGCCGAGCGCGCGACTGGCGGCGAACGCGCAACCGAAATTGAGGCCCGTTCGACGGGCGATTCAGACGAGGATGAGGCCACGTCAACAGACGAGTAAGGCACGTCCACAGACACGACGTCCCAGGCGGAGTAGTTCGCTCGCCCAACGTGTTGTCGACGGCGAAAATGGTGATTGTTACGGATACGGATGATACTCGCGGTCGAGTTGCGGCTCGAATCCCATCGAGCGCGGCACTTCGCGAGCACGACGCCCGAAGAACGGGTCGCCGGTAAACAGCGGCTGGGCGGACGGGATGACCACGCGGACGGCCTCGAATCCGAGTCCCTCGACATCGGACGGCGTGAGTCGGGCGGTGTATGCCGACAGATCGGCCGCCGACAGCCGTTCACAAACCGTACTGAGTTCTGTTTCGCCCGAGACGTCCGGTGCTCCCAACGCGTCGGCGCGAACGTGACTGGCAGGCTCGACAAACCGTTTGGCCGTCGGCGGAAACGACGCATACTGGGCGATTGCGCCACCCTGTTTGTCCGCCTGCTCGGGCCCCATCGCCCGGAGTTCCATCCAGTTTTGCAGCGCCTCTGCGAGTGCAGACTGTGCCGCCGCGGTTGGATCGAGATTTGCCGCCGAGCCGACCGCAAACCGTGGCCAGTCGCCCTCGCGGTGAACCGCGGCGGCAACAACGGGGATGTCGACGTCCTGGGTGACCAACAGCGTCGTCACCGACAGCGACTCCGCGCCAGCGCGTTTCGTGAGTTCGTCAAGCGCGTCGTCGACAGCGAGGCCCAGTGGCTCGAACGTCGAGTACCACCCGAGCATGGTCGCATCGCGCTCGATGACCTCGTACAGCCCCGAAAGCACCGCTTCGACCGTCGAGTTGCCGAGGCCGAGACCGGTCGTAATCGCCGGACGGTACCGGCGGTTCGGCGGCGGAAACAGAACGAACGCCGCCGGCAGCGACACGGGCTCACCGTCGGGCAGCGACCGCCCCTCGATCCACTGAATGCGATCGGTTGGATCGGGCGTCGCAAAACTATCGGGACGAACGAACGCCCTCGGTGAGATGGCGGTTGCGTTGGTGTGTGTCGCCCCCGCGTCGAGGTCGGCTGCGCGGTAGACGCCCGCGCTGTAGCGTTCGAGCGCCTCGCCGAGCGCTTTCATATACGAGCGATCCCAGTCGGGGTCGACTCCGGCGGCAAACTGGGCGGCTCGCACATCACTAAATCCGGTCGTGTCGGCGGTTTCGGCGATGTAGTAGGGCACGGGAAACGACTCGCGCTCGCCGACCTGACTGATAAGTCCGAGCCGGTCGTCGACGGCGCGTTCGGCCCGCGCGAGCGCGGTGTCGATAGCGACTGACTGATGAGCAAACGCAAACGATTCTTCAAACCGCTCACCGTCAGCACACTCGCAGGTCGGCACGGGATACAGCTGCCGGTCGGGGCCCGGAATCTCGGTGACACGGCCACCGTCGATTGAGCCGGCAAGCATCGAAACAAGCGCGTTACCGGCAATCGCGCCCGCGAGTCGAACGGCCGGGCGGCTCCCGGTTGGCGATTCCGATGACGACGCACTCGGCTGCGCTGCAACGCGTGTTTCCAGACAGCGGTAGCAGGCCGAATTCGGTTCGTACAGCGAGACGCCCGCATCGAGTTCAGTAAACGGGTGGCCGCCGAGTCCGCCGATTTCGACGGCGACCCACCGGCCGAACGTGCGGTTTGCCGCTCGAAACACACCGGCACCGGCGGGGGCGACGACCGCCCCAATCGCCGGGAGCGAGCCATCGTCGCCGTCGTCACTGGGTGTCGTCTTGGCCGAGAGCGCTGTCGCATCGAGCTGTCGAACCGAGAGGGCGATATCCGAACAGGCGGCGCTGAGTGCCGCCGCGGCGGGGCCGCTGCCGACGAGACCGAGTTCCATACCCATTCTGCGAGTGGCGGGGGCAAAAAGCCCGACGGGACGCGAGGACAGTTAGATGAGCAGATCGGTGGTGACGCCGGCAAGTTCGGACGCCGGCGCGTCAGTCAGTTGCGAATCGCCGAGCTTGAGGCGAAGTCGGGGGCGACCCACATCGATGGGGACTTTTTCGGTCGCAATGAGGCCGCTGTCTTCGAGCTCGGTTTTGGTTCGCGAGAAGGTGGCTTTGCTGGCGATCCCAACATCTTCGCCCCACCGCGAAATGTCGTAGAGCAGTACGTTGTTTCGCGCCGCAACGAGCAACGAAATTCGCACCTCATCGAGGCGGTCGCCATTGCCGCGGTCACGCTCAACGGCAGCCAACACGGCATCGAAATCCGCGCGTATCGACTCGCCAATGTCGGCGGACAGGGTTTCGCGAACGGTCGACAGTGGTGGGGTTCGAAGCGTAAACCGTGGTGCGTCGTCCCAGTGGGTGCGGTACGTTTCGTGGGTGTGTGTCACAAACTGCTTGTCCGTGGCGGTTATTCCCGCAATCCGGTCGCCCACGTTGACGACCGCGATGACGGTCTGTTCGGTGCACAACAAGGAGTTGGTCGGCGCCATGGCAAGCGTACGCAACGAGAGCGTTCCCTCCTCGATGAGGTCGGCCGCGCGACTCGCAACGAGAAAGTCATCGAACGTGTCCTTGAGAACCGAGTCAGTCGCAAGCACGCTGAGTGCGGGCACATCGTCGTCGCTGTTGGTGGCAATCTCGATGAGTGCGGTGAGCGTAGACCGGGTCGGATCGATAACCTGTAGCTCGGATTCGGCTTCTGAGAGCGCACGCGTGACGATATTTGTCACGTCCATACCGAGTAAATTCGAGTTCATTGAGCATCTAGTATAATGTCGTATTTTGTATATAATAGTACCGCAGTACGTGAATAAAAAATGGACGTCGTCGAGCGCCCATCAGTGCACACAAATACCCCTGTCAGGGCCAACAAACACACTTATTGGCCTGACTACCCCGGTGTACGTATGGAGTACGAGCAGGTTCGTGCGGTCGACCCGGACGTCGCAGCAGCCCTCGAAGGCGAGGACGTGCGACAGGAAGAAACGCTGGCAATGATTGCCAGTGAGAATCACGTCAGCAAAGCCGTTCTTGAAGCCCAAGGCAGCGCACTGACGAACAAGTACGCCGAAGGCTACCCGGGCAAGCGCTACTACGCCGGCTGTGAGTACGCCGACGACATCGAACAGCTCGCCATCGACCGTGCAAAAGAACTCTGGGGCGCCGAACACGTCAACGTTCAACCGCATTCGGGCACCCAAGCTAACCAGTCAGTGTACTTTGCAACGCTTGAGCCAGGCGACAAGATTCTGTCGTTGGATCTGACCCACGGCGGCCACCTCAGCCACGGCCATCCGGCCAACTTCGTCGGCCAGTTTTACGACGTCGAGCAGTACGAGTGCGACCCCGACACGGGCTACATCGACTACGACGGCCTCGCTGAGATGGCCGCCGAGTTCGAACCCGACATGATCGTCTCTGGGTACTCCGCGTACCCGCGCGAGGTCGAGTGGGAAACGATTCAGGACGTTGCCGACGACGTGGGGGCCTACCATCTCGCCGACATCGCCCACATCACGGGGCTCGTCGCCGCCGGCGTCCACCGCTCACCAGTCGGCGTCGCGGACTTCGTGACGGGATCGACGCACAAGACGATCCGTGCCGGCCGCGGCGGCATCGTGATGACGAGCGAGGAACACGCCGACGACATTGACAACGCCGTCTTCCCCGGTGGGCAGGGCGGTCCGCTCATGCACAACATCGCCGGCAAGGCCGTTGGCTTCGGCGAGGCGCTCACCGACGAGTTCACCGAGTACGCCCAGCAGGTCGTCGACAACGCCGAAGTGCTTGCCGAAACGTTCGCCGACCACGGCTTCGAACTCGTTTCGGGCGGCACCGACACCCATCTCGTGTTGGTTGACCTCCGCCCATCACACCCCGACCTACCAGGTGGCGACGCAGAAGACTCGCTGGCGGCCGCCAACATCATTCTCAACGGCAACACGGTTCCTGGCGAGACGCGCTCGCCGTTCAATCCGAGCGGGATTCGCGCCGGCACGCCCGGCCTGACGACCCGTGGGTTCGACGCGGACGACATCGCCGAGGTTGGCGAGTTGATCTACCGTGTCGTCGACAATCACGACTCCGATGACGTGATCTACGAGGTTGGCGAGCGGGTCACCGAACTCTGTGCGGAGAACCCGTTGTACGAGTAAGCAATCTCACCGAACATCGCCCGTTTTTTAGCCGCAACAAAACCTGAAACTCCGCGGAGAGGTTGTGTTTCATCTGCATCGATCCATGCTTTGAAGACCGTTCCCACCGGCAGTACAGCCATGACTGAGATCATCGACGGCACGGCCGTCGCGAGCGATATTCGAAGCGAGATCACCGGCTGTGTCGACACCCTACAAGCTGCGGGCGTCACACCCGGGCTCGCCACCGTACTCATGAGCGACGACGCAGCCAGCGAGACGTACGTCTCGATGAAACAACGCGACTGTGAGGAGGTCGGCATCAACGGAATTCATATTGAAATCGACCCCGACGCCCCTGCGTCGGAACTGTTCGATACCATCTCGGAGCTCAACAACGACCCCGAAGTCAACGGCATTCTCGTACAACTGCCGGTTCCAGACCATGTTGACAAAAGGCAAGTCATTCGGGCTATCGACCCTGCAAAAGATGTCGACGGCTTTCACCCCGAAAACGTCGGCCGACTCGTCGCGGGCGATGCCCGGTTCAAACCCTGTACGCCTCACGGCGTTCAGAAGCTCTTGGAGTACTACAACATCGAAACGGAAGGAAAAGATGCAGTCGTCGTCGGCCGTTCGGATATCGTCGGCAAGCCGATGGCAAACCTTCTGATTCAGAAGGCCCCGCTTGGCAACGCAACGACGACCGTCTGCCACTCGCGAACCGGTGATCTCGCCGCCGAAACCCGCGAGGCCGACATTGTCGTTGCCGCCGCAGGCGTCCCCGAGTTCATCGACGGCTCGATGATTGCCGAGGGGGCGACAGTCATCGACGTCGGCGTCAACCGCATTGACACCGACACCGAAAAGGGGTACGCACTGGTCGGCGATGTCGACTACGAGAGTGCCGAGTCGGTTGCGGGCGCGATCACGCCAGTGCCCGGCGGCGTTGGTCCGATGACCCGTGCGATGTTGCTGTACAACACGGTCAAAGC
>LKMS01000038.1 GCA_001563965.1 Haloferacaceae archaeon PL-Br10_E2g29
CCGATGACGTGACTTGCGATGACGAGTGCGCCGAACGGAAGCAATCCGAACAGCCAGGCGAACGTCGACAGCGGCTGGCTCCGGAGGTCGACACCGGTTCGTGCATCGGTCTGGACACCTGTCTGGAGCAGATACCGATCGCCATCAACGTCGATAATCGTGAAGATGTCGTCGGGGGTGCCCTCACCGTAGTGGAACTCGCTTGGCGGCTCACGAACCGAGTCGCACACGAGCATCCCGGTCGCACACACCGGCAGTTCATACTGTCGCCACTCACCAGCGGCGACATCGTCGGCCAGCGTCCGCTCGACGGCGTCTCTGGCCGTCGGCGACAGGTCGTCGAGCGCAACCGCGTCGTCAGGGGTGAAGCCGTAGAGTGCAACCAGTTGATCGAACTGGCTGTCGTCTTCGGAAACCGCCTGATGAAGGTACGGCGCGGGCTCGCTTGTTTCGTACGGCGAGGCGAGTATCGGGTGGGGAACGAATCCGCTCACGACCAACAGCAAGCCGACGACGAGGCCAATCGCGAGTCGGTGCCGGTCGTCCATACGGAAACAAGTACACTCGCGGGCAAATCGGTTCCGGGTTTCGAGACGGACAGCTGTTTGGTTAATCGTGTTACCCACGCTCCGCGTCGACGACGTGGGAGAGAAACGTTCGAACCGCACGCAGGGTTTCGTCCCACGTCGGATGGGCAGCGGCCGCCTCGCGCGCCCGACGGCTCATCGTGGCTAACTGCGCGGAATCATTCGCCAGCGCAGTGAGATGGCTCGCGATCGCCCTCTCATCCTCTGGATCAACGAGAAAGCCGTTATTTGTGTGATCGATAAACTCGGCTGCGCCACCACGAGCGCTCGCAATCGGAACCACGCCGTGCTCCATGGCTTCGAGGTACACCATGCCGAACCCCTCGTACCGGGAGGGAACACAGCAGACGTGACTCCGCTCGAACGCGGCTTCGAGTGTCGCTTTTGACACCTCACCGGCGAACGTAACCCGATCGGCGATTCCAAGCGACGCCGCATGGTCGACGACTGAGCGTGCATACGACGGGTCGGCCGCGTGGCTGCCGATGAGTGTGAGCCGCCAGTCGCCGAGTCGGTCGCGAACCGAAGCGACCGCCGACAGCAACGTCCGTGGATCCTTTCGGGGAACAACGCTGCCGACAAACAGGAGTTCAAACGGGTCGTCCGCGGTTCGCGGTGGTCGCTGCGTGGCCGCCGCTGCGGTTCGATTGCGGTCGGCCGCACGGCCGCCGGGCGGCGCAATGAGTGCCGGCCGGTCAGTCACGCATGGTGCCAGTCGGGCCGCTCGAGTTTGGGTAAACTCACTGGTCGCAATCGTCGCATCGAGGCCGCGGAGAAATCGCCGTTCGAACGGTTCGAAAAATCGGCCGAAGCGTTCGGTTGGATCGTCCGACTGGATGTGGTGCAGGAGGCCGACGACGACACCGGGCTCACCGAGACGGGAGACGTGTCGCCAGAGTGATGGGTGACACAAGCCGTCGACAACCAAGAGGTCAACGGGCCGATTGAGCTGCGCACGAACGGTCGGCGAGAGCCCACTGACGACGTTCCGTGGATACGATCGCCAGGGCAGCAAAATCACGTCGACGGTGTCCCCACGCGCGCGGCAAAACTCAACGAGTTTCCGATCGTAGCGAAAGCCACCGGAAGCGGTCGAGAGGTCACCGTAGACGACGAGGCCGATGTGCAGCGGGTCGTTGGATGTCTGTGAATTCACAGCGTGCGTTCGTGTGTGACTGTCGCCACGTCATCTTCTTGGATGGCGATTTCGAGCTGTGTCGCAGCCGGCGGTGTGAGCCGTTCGATCAACTGCTCACCGAAAATCCGGGCGAAATGCTCCGCACTCGGGTTTTTACCCGCGAACGCCGGAAGATCGTTGAGCGTCTCGTCGCCGAATGTCTCGACGGTCGCGTCCAGTGCCTCAGTAACGGCGTCGATGTCGACGAGATAGCCGTATTCGTTGAGTTCGGGCCCGCGGTACGTTGCGGTGACAGTGAAGTGGTGAGAGTGCAACACGCCCTCGGGGCCCGGGTTGGGAACGGTCAGAAAGTGCTGTGCGACAAAACTGCGCGACACGGAGACCGCGTACATACCATACGGTAGACGTGACCGTTGCTTAAATCCGTGGCTCACTCGACCTGCGCGTCATACCGAATTTTGAATCCCTCGTAGGCCGCCGGCTCGATGTCGATACAGACGAACTGTGCCTCCTCGTCGAACAGCCGCCGTGCCGCGATTGCCGCGGGCGCGGTGCCCGCACACGGAATGGCAATCCGCTCGCCGGGGTCGACGAGTCCCGACAGCCACGCCTCATACGGGCCGACCGGTTTGGCGCGACCGCCGCGGCCGTAGGTCTTGGTCGGCCAGCGGGCGATCTGTCGGGCCGAGACGGTCGTTCGGCGGTCGGTCGGCCCTTTGTGCGCGAAAACGACGCTGTAGCCACCGGTCGAGAGAAACGGGCCGTGGGTGTCACGGTCGGGTTCGCCATCGTCGGTGAGATACGTCACGCCACCGACTCGGCGAAAGCCGCCACCCTCGTGGTGTTCGGTTGCATCGCCCCACGTCTCGCGGAGATACGAGACGAACCGTGGCAACAGCCAGTCGTCGACGTCGGCGATGAGCCAGCCGCCCGGCGCGAGCGCGTCGTAACAGGCGTCGATGAGCTGTGTCGTCGTCAACGCGTCAGTCACCTGCTCGCCATCGGCCGGTTGGTTCTCGTCGAACGGATGGAGTTGATAGCTGACACTCGTTTGCTCGCGGCGCTGTGGCCGCGCCCATGCGTCATCGAGAAAAATGGCCGCACACCCGTCGTACTCGGCAAGGTGGGCAATTGCGTCGCCAACGATGTACTCGCCGCCCACTCCAACTGCGTGCCGCGTGGCCTCCTCGGCAGTCATCACTGACTCTTTTTCCGCCGGTCGAATGAACGTTCCGACGAACGAGCACCATTGGCCGTTCTGTCAACGGCCCTGCGCGCTCGGCCCACCGTTCTCGTCAGTCCAGCCGCCCGGACACCGCCAGCCAGTCCCACAGGAAATGCGCGAGAATCGGGACGGTCACGACCCACCCAATGGCTCGCGAAACCGCCGGATCGATCACCGGAAGCAATCCGATCGTGATCGTGGCCATGACTGTCGCTCCGGTAAACTGCCGGAACCGACTCGGTTCGAGATCGAACAGCGGCTTGTCGCGGATTCGACGAACCGCCACTCCGGCGACGAAGCCGTATCGTGCGAGCCCCACCACGAGAAACACCAGCGGGGCCGACTCGATTGCGATCACGGTGACCGTGCCGACCAAGACGAGCAGCGCATCGGTTTCGGTATCGAGCCGCGCCCCGAGTGCCGAAACCGTGTCGGTACGGCGTGCTACCCAGCCATCGGCCATATCTCCCAGCGCCGAGCCGACAAAGAGGCCAACGGCGAGCCACGAGATTCCCGATGCACCGTCACCGACAACGACGCCGACAAACAGGATGAGGAGCCATCCACGCGCCAGCGTGAGCCATGTTGCCAGCGTGAGCCGTTGGGGACCTGCCGCTCGTGTCGCCCGTGCAACCGCGACTGCAACAATCAGTGTTACGAGACCCAACAGGCCGCCGACGCTCGCGAGCACCGACGGGGTCGGCCGGAGCACCCCGCTCGCAACGAAAGCGGAGACCGCGCAGCCGGTGGCGACGCTTCCAGCGAGCGCGGCAATGACTACTGGCCGCCACCGAGTGCTTTTATTGAGACTCATCCGGCCAGCAGCCGTCGTCATTGTGCACTCCTCGGGTTGGCGAGCGCGCGTAGATCCGGATGGCCGGCGTCGCTCGTGGCGGTTCCGTTTCGGTCGCCATCACCGAAGTCATCCTCGTCCGCTCGCAGCCGGTCACGACGTTTCTGCCAGTGACGGTGTCGTCGGTGAACCACCACCGGAATCGAGTCGAAGTCGAGCAGTTGTGCCAGTGCGAGGCGGTGTTGGCCGTAGGCGCGCCAGTAGATGGTGCCGTCGCGGCCGATGTCGACGCCGATTTCGTCGATGCGATGGCGCAGTCGTGGGTGGGTGACACCGGCGAGGTGGTCTTGTCGTTGGTAGCCTTCGCTGCGAAGCGAGTCGTACAGCGCATCGATCTCTCGACACCGAGGTTCGAAGCCGGCCATCGACCGGTAGCCCCACGCGTTGCCAAAGCGGTGCAGTTGGTCGGCGAAGGCCTCGTAGAGCGCAGTTTCTTCCCACGGCCACCCGTCGACAAAGCGCTGTCTGAGGCCGCGAACCACTGCTCGCTCAGCGAACGGTTCGGCGCGTCGGTCCCAGTCGCCACCGACAACACGGCCGAACTGCGGCCGTTTGGGTGCGGTTTCGAGCACACTCTGGGTGAGTCGGTCGGGGTCGACGCGAATCAGCGAAAACGGATCGCAATCGGTGTATCGGGTCGGTGCGAGTCGGTTCCGAACGGCGTGGAGCTGCCGACAGCGACGGAGTGAGAGACGGCGAGCGATCGGCTGCGTAAGTCGGTGGCGAATGGCGAGGATAAGCAATCCGCGTGCGCGACGACCGGGAGACGGGTTATAACGTATCGATGACTGGGGCGAGCGCTCGGGTCGTGACGGTGGCTGACGGCTACGACTCACGACGCAGGAGGACGACGAGCGCGACAATCAACAACAGCTGTGCGATCTTGTCGACCGCATCCAGCGTCCCGATGTGCCCGAGCGCCGAGATATCGTTCATCACATACCAGAGGACGACCTGAACGCCGGTAAAGGGAATTCCGGCCACGTACACGAGTCGGCGGCGAACATCGAACAGCACGAGGACAATCGCCCCGAGAAAGCCGCCGGTCGCGAGGAGAAACGAAATGCCGAGCGTGCTTGGCATGATCTGGATGCCGATGAGCAGGTGGACGGCGGCGGTGACGAGTGTCAGCAGAATCGCCCCCCAGTGCAGCGGTGTCAACGATTCAGTCCGGAGTCGGCTGCCGATCGAACTCATTGGTACCCTATTCGTCCACATCAGCAAATGTGTTTGGTCGACTGTGCGGTTCGTGTGGTTGTCGGCGACGGCCATTTGCAGCCGCTCTGTCAGCAGAGCGCGTTATTCGTCGTCGGCAACGCGAATCGATTCGTCGAGCATTTCGCGCAAGCGTTGTTTGCCCTTGGCCGGATCGTAGCCGTCCTGCCGAAGATGTGCAATCGGCGAGACGGTCGGGTTGCGCTCCCAGTGACACCACAGCGCCGTTTCCCCGTCGGCGGTGGGAAACAGCCGAACGTGCAGTTGCCACGGGCCAAAAAAGCCGTCAGGGCGGTACGAGTAGCTCGCTTCCTCGTACCGCATCGCGCCGTTTCGCTCGTAGGCGTGGAGATACGCCCGAACCTGCTGGCTAAAGTCGTAGGTCGACTCCAGCCGTTGACGCGCCACCGCTGGCGACACCTCCCAGACGCCCAGATACTCGCTATCGGGCGGCGGCAACACGCGAAGATGGGTCGGCAGAACCCGATCCGGCAGCCGAACCGACCAGATGGCCGCCCAGCGACGAACCCGCCACAGCGGGAGCCAGCGCGCTGCCAGCCAGCCGATCGCGACGACGACTGCGAGCCGAGTGAGTAGCGATTTTTTGTCGATTGCGTTCAGCCGCCCACCGAATCCGTCGCTTGAGGTCATTCGTAGCTCAACACCACCTGCAGCGTCGATTCGGGCGACGAGTCAAGCAGTTTGTAGGCGTCCGCCGCCTGTTCGAACGGAATCCGGTGGCTGATGAGGCGCTCGCAATCGAGATGTGAAAGCCAGGTGCGTGCCGTCTCGAAGCGTCGCTCACGATCCCAACGGCCGCGGAGTTTCGGTGCGATCGTGCTCACTTGGCTGGAGATGATCTCGGTGCGGTTGCGATGAAACCGCCCACCGAAGTCGACCGGCGTCCGTTTCGAGCCGTACCACGACCCGACAACGACACGGCCGTCGTAGCCAACGGCGTCGACCGCGTTGTTGAGCACGTCGGGCTGCCCCGAGAGCTCGATTGCGAGGTCGAAGTCGGCGTCCAGGACATTCGTGTCGCCCGAAGGATCGACAACCCGGTCGGCACCAAACTCACGAGCGACTGCCCGCCGGTGGGCGATTGGGTCGACGACGACGAGTTCGGCGAGCGGAAAGTTTGCGAGCAGCCGCGTTGTGGACAGTCCCACAACGCCTGCGCCGAAAACCACCACCCGTTCACCGAGCAGCGGCGCCGCGTCGAGGACGAGATTTGTCGCGGTTTCGACCGTTGGCAACAGGGTTGCGTGCGCCGGATCGACGTCGTTGTCGAGAGTGACAAGCTCATCCGGTGTTGCGGTAAAGTACGTCTGGTGCGGTCGAAAGGCGAAAACGGCTCGGCCGAGCCAGTCGTCGGCAACCCGTGAACCGCAGTCGACGACGCGGCCAACGGCCGAGTAGCCGTATCGCAAGGGATACGAAAAGTCGCCGTCGAACGCCGAGAGCACGTCGTCAATCGGCGTTTCTGCGGGAATCTCGTCGCGGTAGACCAGCAGTTCGGTGCCCGCACTAATCGCGGATGCCTGTGTTTCGACGCACACCTCGTCGGGGGCCGGGCGTGCGGCATCGATCGACCGCGGCTCGACGGTTCGCGGCGCGGTGAAATAGAGCGCGGACTCGGACATGGGACGCGAGATACAGTACATACGACTGCCGTCATAAAAACCGTATCGCCCCCAGAACCGAACACGATCCGAGATACAAAGAGCGATGAGCCCCCGCCCCGAGTGTCACCTATGGGCGGAGACGACCCTGCCACACGGCGCTCGTCGCTCGCGACAATCGCTCGTGGCGGCTCGCTGTACACCGTCGGGAAAGTCGTTTCTGACGTGGGCGAGTTCGTCTTACATCTGCTCGTTTCGCGGTGGCTCGGCGCAGGGCTGTACGGGTTGTTCGCCTACGGCAAAACGCTGGCTTTCACTGCACTGTTGCTCACAAACCTCGGCAGCGACAAATCGATTGTTCGGTATCTTCCGCAGTACGAAAACGACCCCGAGCGCCGGCGGTTTCTGTTGGCGCTCGCGTGGCTCACCTCGATTGCCGGCGCAAGCGTGGTCGCCGGCGCGCTGTTCGTTTTTGCACCGACGGTGAACGCGCTGACGCTCGATGATCCGACGTTTGTCGGCGTGCTCCGACTGTTTGCGGTGATCCTGTTTCTCGATACGGTCGGCAATCTGCTGTATGCAACGTTTCGGGCGCTCGAAATCATCGAGTACGAAGTGTTCAGCAAGCGGCTGTTCAAACCGGTCATGCGTGTGCTGTGTGTCGGCGGTGCGCTCGTGTTTGGCGCCTCCGTGTTCGGCGTCGTCGCGGCCATGGTCGTCGCGAGTGTGCTTACGCTCGGCGTGGCGATTTACCTGTTCATCACGCGAACGGAGATTCGTCCGCACCTTCGCTCGCCGGCGGCGACTCGCGAAACCGTCCGGGACTACTACAACTACTCGCTGCCGCTGACGGCCAAAGAGGCGGGCACGGTGATGCAGGGCCGACTCGATGTCCTGTTGGTTGGCGTGTTTCTCTCGGCGACAGCGGTCGGCGTCTACAACGTGGCCGTGTTGCTGGCGGGCGTGCTGTACGTCCCGTTGTTGGCGGCGAACCAGCTGTTTGCGCCGGTTGCCTCCCGGCTTTACTCGCGTGGAAAGCGCGCCGATCTGGTGGCAATCTACCGAGCGGTAACGCGCTGGATTTTCACCAGTAGTCTGTTGCTGGCGGTTTTTCTCGGCGTGTTTCGGTTCGAACTGCTGGGGCTGTTTGGCCCCGAGTTCACCGCCGGCGCGGCCGTTCTGCTGTTGATGCTCGTCGGCCAACTGTGCAATGCGGCGACCGGCCCGAGCGGCTATCTGCTGATGATGACCGACCACCAGTACGTCGTCATGGCAAACGAGTGGGTGTTCGGTGTCGCCAACGTCATCCTTACGATCGCGTTTATCCAGCTGTTCGGCCTTGTCGGCGCGGCACTCGCCTCCGCCGGCGTGCTCGCCGTTCGCAACCTGACCAAACTCGCCGAAGTCTGGTACTTCGAACGAATGTCTCCATACAGCCGCTCGTTCGGCAAACCCGTGCTCGCCGGACTACTCACCGCCGGCGTGTTGCTCACGATTCAGGCCGCCACCTCAAGTAGCATTCTTGCGCTCGGTGTTGGCATTCCGACAGGCCTCACGGTGTATGTCGGCGTGCTCTGGCTGCTCGGGATCGAACCGGTCGACTACGACCTCTACGTACAACTCACGGAGGAATAAGTTGAATCGGCACAGCGTTTCAATCGGGATCGACACGGAACACTAAGGACGAACGAGTGCGAAATGCCCCCCGAAATGCGCCTCTCTGGGCGGCGGTACACGACCGCACTCGAACAACGCCTCGATCGACTCGGGCTCCGCAGCCATCTCAAATCGCTGTACTGGGGACTCGGCGTCCCACGGCTGCTGTATCGGCTCTCCACTCGCGAAACCGTTACGCACGACATTGGCGGCACGCTGGTTGAGCTTCCCGTCGAAACCTACTGGCAGTACCAGCGGTTTCGCTGGATGCATCCCGAGGTGCGGCTGTTCGAGGAGTGGGCTGCCGAACTCCGCACGGACGACGTGGTCTGGGACGTTGGCGCACACCTGGGCTGGCACGCAGTCGTCGCCGCCAGCGTCGCTCCCGGCGTAACCGTCGAGGCGTTCGAACCGCACCCCGATATCGCCCAGCGACTCCGCGAGGTTGTCGCCGCCACCGGACACGACATCGCGGTTCACGAGCTCGCACTCGGCGACCACGACGACTCTGTCGCCTTCAGCGCCGATCCCTCGCCGGCCGCTCGTGTTGTCGGTGCCCAGCCGACCCCGATCGAAACGGAAATCACCGTCCAGCGTGCCCGCGGCGACAGCCTCGTTTCGGCCGGCACGGTTGCCCCGCCGGACGTGCTCAAAATCGACGCCGAGGGTGCCGATTGCGACGTTTTGGGTGGACTGCGTGAGACGATCGAAACCCACCGTCCCCGACTGATTTACTGCGAGGTACACGTCGACGGAAGCGAGATTCGGTCGCTGTTCTCGTCATATGGCTACGAGTTCGAACCGCTGTCGTCGACGCGGCCGGTGCTGCGAGCGGTTCCTGCGTCGTCAGTGTGATTCTGGCGGCAACGCCGTCGACGCGAACTGATGCCGACAGGCGATGAGACGGGGTGACCACACCGGTGAGACGCGGTTAATCGTCACCGAGTCCGCCATGTTGCGCGCTGTGTGTCACGGGGTCGACGTTTTTCGGCTTGCCGACGACTTTGCGTGCGCCGAACACGCTTCCCGCCGCCAGCAGAAGGCCGGCCACCACGTCGATCAGCCAGTGAATGCCGAGTGCCATCGTTGCGACCACGATACTCGTTGCCAACCAGAGCGCGATTGGCGTCCATCGCGGGAACTCGTCGTGCGTCAAAAACGCAATCGCCAGCACCGTTACCGACAGCGAGGTGTGCAACGAGGGAAACACGTTGGTCTGCGAATTGACAAGCGAGGTGAGATAGACGATGTCGGGAAACAGTTCGACGAGTCCATGCGCAACCGTCGTCGCCGACTCGGATTCTTGATGGAAGCTCCGTGGGCCGTACGCCCGGACGCCGGCATAGAAAACGACGGCCACCGCGTAGTTGATTCCGTACGCGGCAACCAGCGTTTTGAGCGGCCGCGTTGACGACGCGAACAGATACGCGACTAACGGAAACGTCAGCAGTACCGCGTAGCCAAACACGTACATTCCCGAAAAATAAAACGTCGCCCACGCCGGAAACGCGCCCTGAATACCGGCGACGACGTTGCCCTCAATGGCATGAAACAGCGCGGTGGGTTCGACACCATACCGGTAGGAGAAGGCGACGATGTACGTCTGCAGCCCTTTGTTGACGATGAGAATTCCCGCAAGCACCGCGACGAATGGCGCGACTGCGCGGAGTCGGTCGCCGAAGAACACACGGTCGTTGCGGAGCCGTGCCAACCGGTCGCGGTCGACACAAATCACCAGCAACGCGACAAGCAGGACTGCGGTGACACTGAGGACGACAGCGGCCATCCCGATGGTGAGCAGCAGACTCATTTAGTCGTCGCTTGCGGCAACCGCTCGCTCGCCAAACTCGACGGTTGTGCCGCTGTATCGGCAGTCTTCAAGCGCGTGTTTCGCCGCATACCCCGCCTCGTGTGCGGAGTCGCCTTGACCGACACCGACCTGCAGTGCGACGTCGACGTCGCTGTTGACGTGGTCGACGGCCGCCCGGTAGTCAGCGGCCGACAACGCGGGACAGACCGCGATGATGTTGTCACCGCCGACGAAAAACGAGAGCGCGCCGTGTTGTCGCCGCATGTACTCCATCAGTGACGCATACCCCCGTTCGATCTGAATAAACGAGTCGAACTCGTTGAGCCGGTCGGTGTACTTGCCGGTCGCATTCTTGACGTCGAAGTGCGCAATGGTGAGCGGCCGCTGTCGACCGGCCGACAGGAACTCGCCAGCCAACACCTCGGTTCGCGTTTCGTCTTGGGCACTGCCGACGGCCTGAATCTCCTCGGTGGCCGCCTCCAGCGCGTCGACGGGTGTGTCGGCGGCGCCGACACCGAGACTGATCGTCACCGGATACCGGTTGCGGATGCTCTCTTGGAGGGTCTCGTGGGCGGTGCGGTCGATCCCGTTGGTGACGGCGATCATGTTGTCGAATCGGGTGAAGAACACGTAGCCGTCGCGGCTGCCGACGAACTGGGCCACATCGGCAAACAGCCGCGATTGGAGGGTTTGGAG
>LKMS01000039.1 GCA_001563965.1 Haloferacaceae archaeon PL-Br10_E2g29
GCGCTCGACGAGATCGACGCCTTTCTCGATGCGGTCAACGCCGAACGCGTTGGCGAGATGGTCGACGAACTCGCCGGCGACGCCCAGTTCGTCGTCGTCTCACACCGCTCGGCACTGCTCGAACGCTCCGAACGGGCCATCGGCGTCACGATGCAGGACGACAACTACAGCGCGGTCACCGGCATCCAGTTCGGTGACGACGGCGACGCGCCGGATCCGGAGGTGCCTGCTGATGATTGAACGGGAGGAATGTGCCGATGACTGATATCGCTGAAACCGCTGGACGAAGCGGGCTTGTTGACGCCAGCGGTTCGACGAGTCGGACACCCGGCGGTGGAGGTCGTCCCGGCGGCAACGGCGGGGGGCCGCCTGACCCCACCGCTGACGACGACGAGGTCGAGCCCGTCGAACTGCTGGTACAACTCGCCGAGGAGGGCGAAATCGAGCCGTGGGATATCGACATCGTCGACGTCACCGACGCCTTCCTCTCGAAACTCGACACGACCGATCTGCGGACCTCCGCGCGGGCGCTGTTCTACGCGAGCGTGTTGTTGCGTATGAAGGGCGACGAACTGCTCGATCCCGCCGAACCAGAACCCGACGAGCCCGAACCGTGGGAGGTGGCGCTCGAAGACGGTCGGATGGACGCACCCGGCGCGGACGACGCCTCCGGCTTCGACCCGGTCGATGCGCTGGAGGCCGAAATGGATCGCCGGCTCGACCGCAAAAACACCCGTGGCTCGCCCGAAACGCTCGACGAACTGGTTCGCGAGCTTCGCGAAGCCGAACGTGACAACTGGTGGAAGCGTCGCCGCGAGTACGACACCAGCGACTCGCCACGCGGCTTTCGGCGGGGAACCCAGACGCTCGATTACCGTGGTATCGACGACATTCGCGAGGACGACGAACCGACCGAAGGCGACGTGACGGGAAACACCCACACCGAAGATATTGAGACCACCATCGAGCAGGTCGAAGTCGCGCTCGCTCCCCAGTTCGACAACGGTCGCAGCGAGGTGTTGTTCGCCGAAATCAAAACCGCTGGTGGCCGGCCGTTTATGACGTATCTCGCCCTCCTGTTTCTCTCACACCGCGGCCACCTTCGGCTCCGCCAGGACGACCTCTTCGGTGATCTGTGGATTCAGGATCCAGAACAGATTGATTCCTCGGAACCGACTAATGGTGATGGCACCGCTGATCCGGAAGCGCAAAACAGTGACGGAAACACTGCTGATGCGGGCCGTGGCGACCCCACCGATACGTCGCCAGCGCCGTAAGCGAGTCGGTTGCTGGCGACCCCACGATGTCGCTGTTTTCGGTTACATACCCAGAGCGTTTATTCCGGTGCCAACCGGTAGTTCCGACCGTGACGACGTCGCCAACCCCGACGCCGCCGGATGACCGCATTCTCGGCCTTGACGTGCTTCGTGGCTTCGCCCTTCTCGGCATTCTCCTGATCAACATCCGCGTGTTTGCCATGCCGTTTGCGACGCTCAACAACCCGACCGCCTACGGCGACTTTTCGGGCGCAAACTACGCCGTCTGGTTCGTCACCCACGTGTTTGCCGAACTCAAGTTCATCACGCTGTTCACCCTCATGTTCGGCGCTGGAATCATCTTGTTTACCCGCTCAAAACCCGCCGATCGGGTGCTTCGGCTGCACTACCGTCGAACCGCCTTTCTGCTGTTCGTCGGCCTCGCACACGCCTATCTGCTGTGGTACGGAGACATCCTCGTTGCCTACGCGTTGTGTGCGCTGGGCGTGGTGTTCGTCCGCCACTGGAGCCCACGTCGACTCGCGGCTGTCGGCACGGTTCTCGTCGCCGTGCCCGCAGTCTTGTCGCTGTTGGTCGGGTTTTCGCTGGACGCGGATTCGGCGTTGGTCGCGGCGAGTTGGAGCCCCTCACAGGCGGCGCTTGCGAGCGAAATCGAGGCCTACCGCGGCGGGTGGCTCGCCCAGATGGATCATCGCGTGTCGACCGCCTTTTCACAGCACACCGGGGGCTTTCTCGTCGAAATCGGCTGGCGCACCGCGGGGCTGATGTTGTGGGGAATGGCGTTGTTCAAATGGGGCGTGCTCTCGAACCAGCGTTCGACCCGGTTTTACCGCCGGCTGCTCGTCGGCGGCGGGGTCGGCGGGCTCGCACTCGTTCTCACCGGCGTCTGGTACATCGAATCGGTCGACTGGGCCGCCCGCGAATCGATCTTTTTCGCCCGCCAGTTCAACTACTGGGGCAGCCTCCTGCTGGCGGGAAGCTACATCGCGGCGGTCATGCTGTACTGTCGATCCCGCGGCGTCACGCTCATCACCACCGCGTTGTCGGCGGTCGGTCGCACCGCCTTCAGCAACTACCTGCTACAGACAATCATTGCGACTTCGATTTTTTACGGCCACGGTCTCGGGCTGTTCGGTAGCGTGAGTCGGGTCGAACAGTTCGGCATCGTCCTCGGAATCTGGGCCGTCCAGATCGTGCTTTCGGTGGGTTGGCTTCGGTACTTCCGCTTTGGCCCGGTTGAGTGGCTTTGGCGGCGCGTGACCTATGGCTCATAATGGCTCAACAACGGCTCATCGCGGCTCAACAGCGAGTGATCATTGACCAATGACCAGCAGCAGTACACGGATGTTCCACCCCGTCACGCCGACGCCAAGAACAACCAGCCCAAGGGGAACGCCCACGCAGTAGGGTTGTGGCGTCCATCTCCAGAGCAGGTAACAACTTCCAAAAGCAATACTTTTCAGCACAACCATTCCCCAAAACACGGAGTACTGGAAGAAAGACGCGGCGACGGGGTGCAGTTCAGTGACACCAGGGAGCCAGAGGCCGAGACTCGTTGTCACGACATCACCAATCCCAAAAACGAGGACCGCGATGAGCCACAACTGCACGTCGTCAAGGGCGTTCACATCAACCGACAAGCGTGACTCACGCCGGGATCGACTCATGGCAAACCATGCAGTGCACACCGGCACTCACTACCCTTGTAACGCGCTCGCTACCGACTCTGACAACGGGTAAACAGTGGCTTCTGGGGGCGATTCTCGTCGCCTGCGAACAGGAACAACCGCCGACTCAGGTGGCAGCGTATGACGCTCTTTCACTGCGCAGTTTACGACAATCAGAAAGACGCAAACAAACCCTCCGCGTCGATTGCGCACCGCTCAGTTCGCTTCGGGCGCCGCGTGTGCGTCTTTGACGCCCGCAACGGTTTCGCGGACCGCATCGCAGCCCTCGGCGTGCAATAGGTCGCCGACGACGACGACGTCGGCGTGTTGGCCCATCTCGTAGGCCGCGTCGTAGTCGCCAACGCCGCCGCCATAAAACAGGGTGGCGTCGTCGAGCGAATCGTGTGCGGCGCCCACGATTTCGGGGTCGCCGAAGGTGCCCGAGTACTCGACGTAGATGATCTCCTGGCCGAACATCTTCTCGGCGACGCGGGCGAACGAGGCCACGTCGTCGGCGGACTGCTCGCAGTCGGCCTCGGTGTACTCGGCGACCGACGCCTCGGGGTTCAAAACGATGTACGCCTCCGTCGTCGTCCGATCCCAGTCGAGGCCGTTTTCGAGCCGAACCCACTCTTTGTGTGCGCCGACGATCCAGAACGGATCGGTCGAGTTGAACACGGTCGGAATCAGATAGCCGTCGAGCGCGGGTGAGTCGATCACGACCGACGGGTTCGAGGGCTCTTGGTACAGCGGAACGCCGTACTCCGCACAGGCGTCGATCACGCGCTGCATTTTCTCCTCGGTCATCCCGAGCGTGCCGCCGATTTCGATGGCGTCGGTACCCGTCTGACAGACATCCTCGAACGTCTCGCCGTCGACCAGCGGCTTGTCGGGATCGATCTTCAGAATGTGATCCCAGTGCTTCCACGCAGGCGTGCTCATTACCCGTGGGTGCTCCGTGTGAGCACAAAAAGGGTGCGATGGTCGGCGGCCGTGAGCGTCGGTGTCGACGCCGACGCTCGTTGAATCGGCACTGATTCGATCCCGTCGGGTCGCTGGAACCGCCCAGCGAGCCAAACGGCTATGGGCCCAACTCGCCAACGACAGTCATGACCGACGATGAATCCAACGTGCTCGGCACCGCGCTTGCCCCCTGTAGCCACGTTCCCGAAACCGGCTTTCTCCGCGATGGCCACTGCCGCCACCTCGACCGCGACCCGGGTCGCCACGAGGTGTGTGCCGTGATGACACAGGAGTTTCTCGAGTACAGCCGCCGACAGGGAAACGACCTCATCATGCCGCGGCCCGAGTTCGACTTTCCGGGACTGCATCCGGGCGACCGCTGGTGTGTCTGTCTGCCACGGTGGCTCGAAGCCCGGGCGGCCGGCAACGCGCCGCCGGTCGTCCTCGAGTCGACGACCGAGGGTGTGCTTGACGAGATCTCGGTCGAGGAGTTACGCGAGTACGAGTACGACGAGTAATCGGCGCGTCGATCTACTTGAACTCCTTCGCGAGTGATTGATCCGTCTCCGCTCCGGTGGGCTACAGGAGGGTGATCGAGACGAACCAGCCGGTTACCCCAAGGAGAATAACACTCCCGAGAGCGGTTACCACGCCGTGTCTTTTCGGCGTTGCTTCTAACTTCGGATTTCGAATTCTGTGCAGCCCCACCAAGGCCGAGAGGAGACCCGATGCAAAATATAAGAGGGTATTCGACGAAAGCGTCCGCTCTCCGGTGAGAATCTGAAAAAAGAAACCAACGAATATGAGAACACCCATGTAGCAGAGTACATACGAGACAAACCGGCCTGCATTCATGTCTCACGATTGGGTAGCCGAATTCAAGAATTATGGGGTACTTTGTCGTCTCTATCGATCAGCTAGTTTGCGCTGTTGTCTGTCCGAACAGCAGGGTTTCAACGGGCCAGCACATTCTGCGGCGAACAGTGAGCCGATTCGATCTGGCGGACTCGGTTATTCAGTCGGCGTTTGCCTGCCAGTTGCGAACCGTGTCGGCACCGACGCCGTCGACCTCGCCCGCCAGCTCGTCGGGATCGGCGTCCTTCAGCCCTTTCACGTCCTCGATACCGGCTATTTTCAGTTTCTCGGCAGTCTTTTCGCCGATGCCTTTGACGCTTTCGAGCGTCGACCCGTTCTGTCGGGCCTGGTACTCGCGGTAGTTGCAGATCGGACAGCCCAACTCCCACGGTTCGCGGTCGTCGTCCTCGTAGCGGATCACGAGTTCGGGCAGGCCGTGTTCCTCGCAGTGATCCTCTGTCACCTCGATCTCACCGCGTCGCGGCAGCGGCAGCGAGTACTCGCAGTCGGGATAGCGCGTACAGCCAACCAGTCGTGAGCCGTTGCGGAGTCGTTTGATCGCCAACTCGCCGCCGTGGTTTTGGTGGCAGTCGGGACACACCCCAATGATCTCGTCGTCCTCCTCGTCGGCCGCGTCGGCCTGACACTGCGGACAGCCGTGGGTGAACGTTTTGCGTCCGGCGAGCATTTTGATCTCGCGCAGACCGTGTTCCTCGCACTCGGCTTCGAGAATGAGCGGTTTGCCGGTCGACGGCAGCGGGAGCGTGTAGGTACAGTCGGGATAGCCGTTACAGCCGACGAAGTACGAGCCGTACCGGCTTTTGCGGACGAGGAGGTCGTCACCGCACTCGGGACACGGCCCCAGCGTTTTGTCGGCTTTCAGCGAGTCCTGAATGTGTTTGCCGATCTCCTCGCGCGACTCGGTCAGATCGTCGAACACCGATTCGAGCAGCCGCTTGGACTCCGCCGTTACCTCGTCGAAGTTCTTCTCACCCGCCGCAATCGCCTGCATATCGGCTTCGAGTTGGGCAGTCATGTTCTCGGAGACGACCTGATCGGCGAACTCCTCGGCGGCCTCAACGACGGCGCGCGCGAGCATCGTCGGCCGCGGCGGATCGTTCTCGATGTAGCCGCGGTCGTACAGTTTTTCGATAGTGTGGTGTCGCGTCGACTTCGTGCCGATGCCCATTTTCTCCATCGTCTCGATCAGCCGTGACTGTCCGTAGCGACGCGGTGGCTGGGTCTCTTTGGCCTCGATGCGGGTGTCAGTGATCGAGAGCGACTCGCCCTCCTCGACGTCCGGAACGTGCGTTTCAGATTGGCTGAAGTAGGGGTACACTTCGTGGTAGCCCGCCTCCAACAGCCGCTTTCCGTTGGCCTTGAGCGTGATTGTCGTCTCCTCGCCGGCGACCGACACATCACCGATTGCGGCAACGACTTTGAGGTGTTCCCACGTCGCGTCGTCGGCAACGGTGGCAAAGAAGCGCCGAACGACGAGTTCGTACACCTCCCACTCGTCTTTCGAAAGTTCGCCACGGTTCGGCAGCTCGCCGGTCGGATGGATTGGCGGGTGGTCGGTCGTCTCGTTGTCGCCGGCGGTGGGTTCGATCTCGTCGGCCGCAAGCAGCAGTTCGGCGTGCTCGCCGAAGGTCGCGTGATCGGTAAACTCGCCGAGCAGTTCGCGCGGGTCGAGGTCCTCGGGATACACCGTATTGTCGGTGCGGGGGTAGGTGAGATAGCCCGCCGTGTAGAGGTCTTCGGCGATGCTCATCGCGCGCTGGGCTGAGTAGTTGAGCGAGCCCGCCGCGCGGATGAACTGGGTCGTGTTGAACGGCGCGGGCGGTTTGTCGGTCCGGGTTCGACGGCGAACCGAGTCGACGGCGGCCGCCTCGGTGTCGGCGAGCACCGCATAGACGGCCTCGGCGCGGTCGCCATCCCAGATCCGCTCGGCCTCGTTGCCGTCCTCGTCGCGGTAGAAGTACTGCGCCTCAAAGCCGCCCGCATCGCGTTTTTCGAGGGCCGCAAACAGCTCCCAGTAGTCCTCGGGGTCGAAGGCGTCGATTTCGCGTTCGCGGTCGACGATCAGTTTCAGCGTTGGGCCCTGTACCCGACCGACCGAAATGAAGTCCTCACCCAACTGCCGTGCCGACAGCGAGAGAAACCGGGTGAGGGCGGCCCCCCAGAGGAGGTCGATGATCTGGCGAGCCTCGCCGGCGGCGGCGAGATCGAAGTCGAGGTCGTCGGGATTGTCGAAAGCGTTGTGGACTTCGCGTTCGGTGATCGACGAGAACCGAACCCGGTCGATCTCGACCTCCTCGTTGACCTCGCGAACCAGTTCGTAGGCCTCCTTGCCGATCAGTTCGCCCTCGCGGTCGTAGTCGGTGGCGATGGTAACGCCGCTCGCGCGGCGGGCGAGTTGCCGGAGCGCACGAACGATGTTCTCTTGGGTCGGGTGTTTGGCGATCGGGGCGTCGATCAGTTCGACGGGTTCGACGTCGCGCCAGTCGTTGTACTCGGCGGGGAAGTCGACGCCGACGACGTGGCCCGAGAGGCCGATACAGCGTGTGCCGCCCCATCTGTAGACGTTGACGCCGTTGACCCGCTCGACGGCAGCGCTCTCGCCGCTGAGGATGTCGGCGATCCGTCTGGCGGCGTTGTCCTTTTCGGTGATGATCAGTGCGGGGCCGCGACTCATTGCGCCGAGATACGCCGCTTTATGGCCTAAACCTTTCGCGACGCCGATTCACCGCCATCGGGTGATCTCAAGCCGTAACAATCGTCGGTACGGTTTTGCCCACGGCACGCGAAAAGCGTGGTATGCTCAAACTGCTTGTCGGCATCTTCGGCCTGATCGAACTGCTCTACCCCGAACGGTTCATTCGGGCGCTCACTCGCGTCGCCTACGAGTACGAGGGCGACGCGCCCGTCGCCAAACCGTGGGTCGTCACCGCCGCCCGAATCGAGGGGCTCGTGATTCTCGGCGTCGTCATTTACGCGGCGCTCAAACCCACCTGCTCGTGTCGGTTCCTGTGTCGGTCGGCCGCTGACAGCGACGACGACACCGCAGACGACGCCGATGGCGACACTGTCGACCGAATCGACTGATTGTTTGCGCAATCGGCTTTCCGATTCGATACGCCCATACGACCACCGAACCTGCTGACCGTATGGAGACTGCGGCTCTCGCTGTTGAAACCCTGATCAACGGCTGGTTCGTCGACGGCGGGTTCGCGAGTTCGCTCGTTGGCGCCGACGCCGGGTCAGTCACGGCTGTCGACGGGTGGGCACGCGAGCTGCTCGCGGATTCCGACGGCTTGCTCCGCTATCTCCTCATTTTCCTGTTGGCGGCAACGCCGTTGGTCGAAATTCTGGTCGTGATTCCGATTGGGGTTGCACTCGGCTCACCGCCCGTCGGCGTCGCCATCGCGGCCTTTCTTGGCAACGTTCTGCCGATTTATCTCATTATTGTCGGCTACGAGCGGCTTTCGGTGATTCGTTCGCGTCGCCGGGGTGACGATGACGACTCCCCATCGAGTCGGCGGCAGCGCGCCCAACGCGTCTGGGATCGTTACGGCCTGCCGGGGCTGGCGCTCGCCTCGCCCATCGTGACCGGCGTTCACCTCGCGGCGTTGCTGGCGCTTGGGTTTGGCTCGATGCGGCGGCCGACCGCACTCTGGATGACCGCGAGTATCGCGCTGTGGACCGCCATTATCACCGCCGCCTCGGTTGGTGCGCTCTCGGCGATCACGACGCTGTTTTGATGACTGCTGACCGGGAGCATGGCGAGTTGCGCAGCTACTGTTCGACCGTTCGTCGACCACAACTCCCACGTACTCGCGCCGCGTAGGTCGCGCCATGACACGGCTCCTCGTTGTTGGCGGCAGCGGCTTCATCGGCAGAGAACTCTGCCGGCAGGCGGTCGAAGCGGGCCACGAGGTCCGCAGCGTTTCGCACGGCGGCCGCCCCGACATCGGCGTCGGCCCCGGAACCAACTGGGCGGAATCGGTCGAGTGGACGAGCGCCGACCTGTTTGCGCCAAACGTCTGGCGCGACCGCCTCCGCGGGGTCGACAGCGTCGTCCACGCGGTCGGGATCGCCCACGAGTCGCCGAAGACGGGCAGGACGTTCGAGCGACTCAACGGCGATTCGGCGATTCTCACCGCGCTCGAAGCCGAGCGCGCCGGCGTCGAGACGTTCGTCTTTCTCTCGTCTGCGGCGAAGTATCCGACCGCCAGAGGGGCGTATCTACAGTCGAAACGGCGGGCCGAACAGGCGATTGCGGGTCTCAATCTCGACACCGTCGTGCTCCGTCCCGGTCCGGTCTACGGTCCTGACCAGCCGCATTTTCCCCGCCCACTCAACGTGCTCTGTCAGCTCGTCGACCGGGTTCCCGCGATCACGACCCGACTGGGAACGGCCCGCCCGATCGCCGTCGAACAGGTCGGGCGTGTCGCGCTCGACAGCGCCGTCGACCCCGACCAGCGACTGTTGACCGTCGAGGACATCGTCACGGCGTGATCCACGCGCGGCGGACAGTACGGCGGCTGTGTGGCTGTTGGAACCGTTCCGCGAGGCAGCCGTGAGCCCACGCAGCGCGCCGGTCGATATGACGACCGGCCCGGTCACGCCGAAGCTGCTGACGCTGGCGTGGCCGCTCGTTCTCGGCAACCTGCTGCAGACGTTCTACAATCTCGCGGATATGTTCTGGGTCGGCCGCGTGAGCGGTGATGCTGTTGCGGCCGTCTCGCTCATGTTCCCGCTGTCGTGGATGTTCGTCTCGACGGCGATGGGCATCACGGCCGCAACCATCGCGCTCGTCAGCCAACACATCGGCGCGGGCAACCGGCGGCGTGCCGATCGAATCGTCGCCCAGTCGGCGGTGTTGGCAACGGTCGTTGCCACCGCGCTCGCGGCAATTGGCCTCGCGGTTCGCGAACCGCTGTTGCGGACGATGGGTGCCCGCGATCAGGTGTTCGTTGAGGCGCTTGCGTACATCGAAATCATCTTTCTCAGCCTGCCGTTGACGTTCATTTTTTTCGCGTTTCGCTCCTCGCTGCAGGGCGCTGGCGACACGAAAACGGCGATGTGGCTGATGGTGCTGTCGGCCGGCCTCAACGTCGTGCTCGACCCGTTTTTCATTCTCGGCTGGGGGGCGTTTCCGGCACTCGGCACGCAGGGCGCGGCGGTGGCGACGTTCATTGCCCGCGCGTTTGCCGCCGGCGCTGGCATCTACATTCTCGTTCGCGGTGGTTACGGCGTCGAACTCCGACTTCGTGAACTCAAACCCGACTGGGAACTGCAGCGCAAACTCCTGCGTATCGGCGCGCCCGCGACCATCGACGGCTGGGCGCGAAGCTTCGCGGCGGTCGTGATGGCCGCGTTCGTTGCCCGGTTCACCGTGGCCGCCATCGCCGCCTACGGCATTGGCGTCCGGCTGATGTCGATCTCGTGGACCGTTTCGGGAGCGGTCGCCGATGCGACCGCGACCGGCGTCGGCCAGAACCTCGGGGCCAAAACCCCGCGTCGGGCCGCCGAGGTGACGTGGAAAGCGACCGCCGCGACGATGGCGATTCTGTTCTGTGCCGCCGGCCTCGTCGTCACCTTCCCCGCCGTCGCCATCGGGATCTTCATCGACGACCCCGCTGTGATCGCCGAGGGAATCGTCTTTTTGCGGATCATCGCGCCGTTTTGGGCCTTCTTTGGCGGCGTGATGGTGATTCAGGGAGCGTTCCGCGGCGCAGGCGTGACGACGGTGGCGATGGTTCTCTCGTTTCTCTCACGGTGGCTCTTTCGGATTCCAGTCGCGCTGGTGGTGGCGTTTGGCTGGGCCTACACGATTCCTGGGACGGGGCTGACGCTTGCGGGGCTTGACTGGGGTGTCGAGGGGCTGTGGTGGGCCTACGCCTTCGGCGCGTTCGCGTCGTTTCTCGTTGCGGTGGCGTGGTTTCGCCGTGGGACGTGGAAAGGCGGTGTCATCGACGCCGACCAGCCGCAGTCGACACCGACC
>LKMS01000040.1 GCA_001563965.1 Haloferacaceae archaeon PL-Br10_E2g29
ATATTTACAATATTAAAGGCGCAAGATTAGTTCAAAAAATATATTTGTCGTTTGGGAGAGCCCACATGTCGATGGATAGCCAGTTGCAGACCCGAAAAAGCGACAGTACTCTTTTGATGCTCGGTTGCGTTCGCAGTGTATGACAGACACCCAGCCGCTTCGACGATCGGTGCTGGCGATTCCCGCCAACGAGCGGCGGCTTGTCGTCGAAGCCGCCGACAGCGAGGCCGACGAAATCGTGTTCGACCTCGAAGATTCGTTGGCACCGAGCGAAAAACCACGCGCACGAACCGCAGTCATTGACGCGATCACCCAGCACGAGTGGGGGAAACGGCGTCTCGGCTACCGTATCAATGATACCACGACAAAATGGTGGTACAACGATGTCATTGAACCGATTGAAGCGGCCGGAGCAGATCTCGACACGGTGATTTTACCGAAGGTTCGAACCGCACACGATGTCACCACGGTCGCAACACTGATCGAGAGTCTTGAGGCCGCCGTCGACCGGCCACATCAGAGAATCGACCTCTATGTCCAGATTGAGACCGCGACCGGTATGAACAACGCCGTCGACATCGCCCAGGCGAGCGACCGGCTCTCTGCCCTGTTGTTTGGCCCGGCAGACTACGCTGCCTCGGTTGGCGCCATTAAGGGTGCGGTTGATTACCCCGGACACTACTGGCATTACCCGCTCTCGCGGGTTGCCCATGCGGCCGCAAGCGCCGACCTGCTCGCTATCGGTGGCCCCTACGCCGCCGACCCCGGCGGTTTTCGGGCTGCCTGTAGCTACGAGCGGGCGCTGGGCTACGACGGCAAAATGGTGATCACTCCGAAGCAGATAGCCACCGCAAACACGGTGTTCGCACCGACAAAAACCGAAGCACAGCGAGCCAAACAGATTGTTCAACACTACCGCGAGGCCGACCCCGACGATGTTGTTTCAATCGACGGGAACGTAATCGACAAGGAGACGTATCGGATGGCCCAGCAGATTCTCTCGAAAGCCGAAAGTGCGGGAATCATCTGATCGATTCCGTACGAGACGAAAAATATTCTACACAGTAGAACATATTTTTCAAAGTAGAAAGACCACGAACTCCGCGAACCATGCACCTGAGCCAGACCCAGTATATTACAAATATATGGATGTAATGTTCTATTCGAAACGCTTCGCATTCGTCACAAAATCAGCGACTGAGAGTCGTTCTATTGAATAGAACGCGACAACGAGCGAGGAGCGCCAAAGGATTATATGATAGCCATGGGAGGTGTTGTCAATGGGATACGAAGCACCGCGACGGGTCGAAACGAGCGCCCGGACGTTTGTAATCATCGAACATCTCGACCACGTTGAACACGCACGAATCTCTACGATCGCCCGTGAACTGGAGATGAGCAAGGGAATCGTCCACAATCACGTCAGTACGCTCCGGGAGTTAGGCTACGTGACAAAGCGCGGCCCACACTATCAGCTCTCGGCGAAGCTCGTTCATCTGGGTCGTCGCGTCCGATCCCACTCGCCGCTGTACCGGGCGGCGACGAGCGCGCTGGGAGCGTACGCCGACCGCGTTGACACCGGCGTTCTCCTCATCGAGCGGGCGGGTCAACAAGGAATCGTGATCGACAGTCATCGACTCCCGCCGTCGGTCGCGCTCACCGTGGGAAGCGCACTCCCGATGGCACACTCGCTCCCGGGAGTTGTCGTGCTGACGATGGCGGGCGAGGCCGAGGAACCGGTGGCGTCGGCCGACTATGACCTCGAAAGCGTGCGGGCAGCACTTGACGAGCAAGGATACGTCGAAGGCACACTCACAGCAACGGACTCGACACCGTGTCTCGCCGCCCCACTCGTCGATGACGAGAGCTGTTACGGGGCGCTTGCCGCACTACGGCCCCCGGTGGAGGACACAACCCACGACATCGCTGCGGAGATCACGACGGTGCGCGCAGAAATCGAAGCCGGATTGGGAGAAGACCGGTCGCGCAAGCGATCGTTTGCAACGGAAAAACACGCGTGGATCGATAGCTGAGTGCAGCCGTAGAACATAAAATGTGTATATATGTCTGACAGTCGTATTAGGAAGCGCTTATATATGGTGTGAAAAGAACGATTCGGTGTTGCATGCGAAAAGAGACAGACATGCGTCAACCAAACCGTCATCACGTCATAGTTTCGTCCAATAAAAAATCCGGATACACCGAATCGGCGATGTTGGGGGTGAACGGTCGTGCCACCCATTGACCCCGTATTCTGGGGCGCCGCAGCGATTCCACTCATCCTGTTGATGGTTACGCTCGTGGTGTTTCGGTGGGCTGCACACGAGGCCGCATCGGTCGGGATGTTCGCGGCGATTCTCGTCGCGTTCGGCCTCTATCAACTCGACCTGACCGGGCTCGCCGTTGCCAGTGCCGTTGGTATTTGGGAGGCCGTCGCGATTCTCTACATCATTATCCCAGCGCTGATTTTCTACCACGTCATCGACCGCGCCCGCGGCTTTGATGCGCTCCGTGAACAGATCAAATCGTTCACCAGCAACGAACTGTTCTTGGTGCTCGCAGCCGGCTGGGTGTTCGTCTCGTTCATGCAGTCGATTTCGGGCTTCGGAACCCCGATCGTTGTGGTCGCACCGATTCTGCTCGCACTCGGCGTGAAGCCGGTGTACGCGGTCGTAATTCCGTTGATTGGCCACGCATGGGCGAACACCTTCGGCACGCTCGGTGTCGCGTGGGTAACGCTCGAAGGCATTGTCGAAATGCAAAACGTGTTGTTGACCGCACTCAGCGCCGGCGTCCTGCTCTGGATCGCCAACATCAGCGCCGGCCTGACGATCGCCTACATCTACGGTCGACGCGAGGCCGTTAGCTACGCGCTGCCGTTCGTCGTCGTCATTTCGCTGGTTCATGGCGGCGGCCAACTGCTCGGCATCTACTTCTGGGAGCCCGCGTTCGCGAACTTCTTCGCCGCGACCCTCGCATTGCTCACGCTTGCACCGCTCTCGAAGCTATCGCGCTACGCGGCGCCCGCCGACGGCATCGAGTCGCGCCCGGCAATGCAGGACGAGATCACAACGCTCGGTGCGAGTTCACCCTCGCCCGCCGTTGCTGATGGCGGCGAAACCCAAAGCGACGTGCGAACCGATGGCGGTACCGCGACCGCGAGCGACGCCGCCCACGCCGTCGACGACGACCTCATGAGTCTGAAACTCGCTGCACTCCCATTCGGCGTACTCGCCGTCATCGCCTTTCTGACGGCGGTGGTCGAACCGGTCGGCGAAGCGCTCGGTACGGTCGAACTCGTTCTCCCGTTCCCCGCCGTCGAAACCGGCCTTGGCGTCGAAACGGGGGCGCTGTCGGCAGCCGGTGACGGCATTGCCCTGCTGAACTACCCCGGTGCCTTCCTGCTCGTGAGTGCGCTTGTTGCGTACCTCGTCTACCGGCAGGCAGGCTACTACGAACAAACCCGTGAACTGATCGACGGCGAACAGGAAGGGTTCCTCGAAGTCGTGTTGCGAACGGCGATTCCAGCGTCGATTGCGGTTGTTGGCTTCCTCGTCATGGCGCTCGTCATGGACTACAGCGGCCAGACGAGCGTGCTCGCACAGGGGCTCGCCACGGTCGCAACCAGCGAAACCTACGGCTTCCTCTCGCCGATCATCGGCGCGCTCGGTGCATTTATGACGTCGAGTAACACCGCCTCGAATATCCTGTTCGGCGGCCTGCAGCTCGAAACCGCGCTCGCACTCGGCACCTCCGAATCGTGGATCCTCGCCGGCCAGACCGCCGGTGGTGCGATCGGGAACGCCATCTCGCCGGCCAATGTGATTCTCGGAACCACCGCCGTCGGTATCGTCGGCCGCGAGGGCGACGTGCTCCGAAAGGTCATTCCGTGGGTGGCCGTTGTCTGTGCCATCGTCGGTGTCGTGATCGTGGTTGCGACCCTTGTCGGCTTCCTGGGGGCGATCTAAATGAACGACATCACCGCATACACCGTCGCGTTCGGCCTCGCAGCGCTTGCGATGCCGCTGATTAGCTACGGAACGACCAACGGAATCGAGTCGCTGGCGACCGCCGGCCTTGTGGCCATCGTCGTTGCCGGCGTGATCCCGCTCGTCGTGCGATATGCGGGACTGTTCGGAACGGACAGCGAGAGCGTCTCGACGGCCGACTGATCGGCCTCGACGCGACAGCGACGAACCGATCGCACACCGCGGCCGAGAAACGCTGCCGAGGTGCGAAGATTTTCATACCCGACGCGGAATCCTTTGTGTACGAACGAATTCACACATTCGAGACAGCCACAGATGACACCACACCACACCGGCCGGCCACCGACCAGCGCACAGCGCGGACTCGTGACGAGTCCACACTATCTCGCCAGCGGCACGGGCCTCGATATCCTCCGTGCGGGCGGTTCCGCCGTCGACGCGGCCATTGCCGCGAACGCAACGTTATGTGTGGTGTATCCACACATGGCCGGCCTCGGTGGCGACGGCTTTTGGCTCATCAGCGATGGAGAGTCGCCCGATGGAATCAACGCAAGCGGGCCGGCCGCAGCGACCGCAACCCGCGAGTACTACCGAAAACTCGCCGCCGATCGCGACGACGAGCCAGCCGATGGAGACGGGCACGAATCTGCCGGCGACGCCGACATCCCCGAACGCGGTGCGGCTGCTGCACTGACCGTTCCCGGCGCAGTTGACGGGTGGCGTCTCGCCCACGAAGCGTACGGAACGCTCCCGTGGGACCGGCTGTTCGAGGATGCGATCACCTACGCACGCGAGGGCGCGCCGGTCGCACCAAGCCTCGCCCGGTGGACCGCCGCCGACCGCGACGTGCTGCGGAAAGACGAACGGGCCGCCGAAACATTTCTCATCGACGGCGACGCGCCCGAACCGGGAACCAGCCTGCGCCAACCTGCGCTCGCCGGTTCGTTCGAAACACTCGCGACGCTCGGCGCACGCGAGGGATTTTACGAGGGTCGCGTTGCCGAAGCGTTCTGTGACGGTCTGGACGACGACTCGCCGCTCGACACCGACGACTTCGCTGACTACCACGCCGAGTGGGTCGAACCGCTCAGCATCGACTACCGCGGCTACACTGCCCACACGCTCCCACCGAACACGCAGGGAATCGCCGCGCTCCAACTGCTCGGCTTGCTGTCGGAGTTCGATGTCGAATCGTGGGGCGACGGGAGTGTAGACTACTATCATCACATGGCCGAGGCGACGAAAGTCGCCTTCGCCGACCGCGACGCCTGGGTGACCGATCCCACCGCCGTCGACCTGCCCGTCGACAGGCTGCTTGCGGCGGACTATCTCGCCGAGCGCCGACAGCTGATCGAGGCGGAGTCGTCGCTCCCGGCGGCTGTCGACCCCGGCATCGTCCCCGAAACGACGACGCCACAGGCGCAGAACGCAGGCGGCGACACCTGTTTTTTGAGTGTCGTCGACGACGACGGGCTGGCGGTGTCGCTGATTCAGTCGATCTACTTCGACTTCGGCAGCGGGGTCATCGCCGGCGAAACAGGGGTTATCCCGCAGAACCGTGGGGCGTTCTTTTCGCTCGATCCCGATCACGTCAACTGCCTTGAACCCGGCAAGCGAACGTTCCACACGCTCATCCCCTCGATGCTCACACGCGATGGCGAGCCACGGCTGCTGTACGGGACGATGGGCGGGGAGGGCCAACCACAGACCCAAGCCGCGCTCGTTTCGCGCATCGTCGACTTCGGCGACACCGTACAGGAGGCGATCGAGGCCCCACGGTGGCTCTTTGGCCGGACGTGGGGCGAGCAATCGAAGTCGCTCACGCTGGAGGGTCGAGTGCCCGACCGCGTTGTCGACGAACTGGCTCGGCGGGGACAGCCGGTCGCGATGGCGCGCGATTACGACGAAACAATGGGCCACGCCGCCGCCATTCGGCTCCACGAAAACGGGACGCTCGAAGGAGGGGCCGATCCGCGAGGCGACGGCGCGGCACTCGGCTATTAGGAGTGATCATGGACAGAGATAATCACACACCGGAGATGCAGATGGAGTCGACGAACCGATGAGCGAGCATCGCCGCGACGACCTCGCGGGTGCGGCACACGACTTGCTGGGCTACTCGCGGTGGTGGCAGATCGCCGCCGCCGCCGTGATGATGGCGCTCGTGAGCCCCTACCAGTACGTCTGGTCCTCACTGGAGGGGCCGCTTGCAGTCGAACTCGACGCCTCGTTGTCGGCGCTCGGCTTCGTGTTTACCGCCTACGTCGTCATCATGGCGCTCGTGCAGTTCCCTGCGGGCTGGTGGCGCGACCGCTATGGGCCGCGAGTGGTCACGCTCGTTGCGGGCGTGCTCGCCGGCGGCGGCTACGTCGGCCTCGCGTTCGCCACGGAGCTCTGGCAGGTGTACCTGTTTTACGGGATTGGCGCAGCGGGAGTCGGCATGGTGTACACCGTCGCGGTCAACACGGCCGTCAAGTGGTTTCCCGACAAGCGCGGGCTGACGACCGGAATTGGCACGATGGCGTTTGCGGCCGGCAGCGCCGCCTTTGTTCCGTTTATTCGCTACATGATCGCCGGCGACGCGCTCACCACGGGACTGTGGAGCATGGGCCTGCTCATCGCGGTTGGCATTCTCGTCGGGACCGTCGTGCTTGCCGATCCACCGCATGGCTGGGATCACGCAGACTCGACTGGCGCGGGAGACACAGACGGAGCCGACAGCGACACGGCCGCCGAAGCGACCGACGGTGGAACAGCGGTCGTCGCTAGCGATGCGATGCCGACGCAGTACACCTGGCGCGAGATGGTTCGCACGTGGCAGTTTTGGGTGATGTACTTCATGTTTTTCGCGGTGAGCGCCGCGGGGTTGATGATCACCGCCCGAACCATCCTCTATGCCGAGGAAAGCGGGCTGACCGCTGGGGTTGCAACCGTGGCGGCGACGTTGCTGCCGGTCGGCTCGGCGGCCGGCCGGCTCGTTGTTGGCGGGCTCTCGGATCGGTTCGACCGCGAGCGGATCACCGCCGTTTCGTTTCTGCTCTGTGGGGTTGGAACCGTCGGCGTCGTCGTCTTCGCCGGGCTCGGAAGCGGCGTCGGCTACATCATCACCGTCGCCATCGCCGTCTTCTTCTGGAGCTCACAGTTCTCGTTGTTCCCGAGTCTCGTTGGCGATTACTACGGTGCAAAGTACTCTTCGACGAACTACTCGATCGTCTACTCGGGCAAAATGTGGGGCGGCGTGTTCGGCGGCGGTGTTGTCGGCTGGCTCGTCGTCGTCATCGGCTGGGATGCGGCGTTCCTCGTCGGCGGCTGCTTGGCGCTTGCTGCCGGGCTCGTTGGCTTTCTGCTCCGGTCACCACAAAACTGAGCCAACGGGTGGCGGGTGATACACAGATTTATGTGTTTGTGGTTTACAGAGCTATACAACCGATGAAATACAGTCTAATTGATCGAATAGGTGACCGAGTGTCAACAGCCGAGGAGAACCGTTCACATGAGTGAAACAGAACGATCTGTGAACGCGTCCCGATTCGGCCTCCAAGCGTGGGTGAATGGGCGGTTACCGATTGTGATTTCAGTGCTCGTCGTGGTCGTCGGGTGGAACCTCACCGCAGCAACCACACCCTCATACATTTTCCCAACGGCAGTCGAGTTGGTCGCAGCGTTTCAGGAGGCCTTCGGCCCGGGCGCGGAGTTTTCCGCCGTCAACAACTATGGAATGACGCTTGCCCGCGTCGCAGTGGCGTCGATCTGTTGCTTGGTTGTCGGTGTGACGGCTGGGATCGTGATGGGCACCAGCGAACGAGCAGACGACTATCTGTTCGTATACGTGTTGGCTACCTTTGCGTTTCCGTCGGTAATCTGGGCGTTTCTGGCCGTAATCTGGTTCGGCCTCACTATCTGGTTCGTCGCCGTTTTTACCGTTTTTATGATCGTGACGCCCTACGTGGCGATCTCGATCAAAGAGGGAATCGAGGAGCTCGATCCAAAACTGCCGGAAATGGCCCAAGCGTTTGACGCCTCGCCGCTTCTCGTCTGGCAAAACATCTACATTCCACATCTGTACCCACACATCTTTTCGAGTATCCGGCTCACGATCACGCTGGCGTGGAAAATCACGCTCATTGCAGAGATTTTCGGGACGACCACCGGACTGGGCCAGATCATCAACTTCTACTTTCAGGCCAATCAGAACCACATGATCATCGCCTGGGCGCTGCCGATGATGCTACTCATGTTCGGTGTCGACCGCGGACTCCACCGCATCGAGACCGAGCGCTACTCCTGGCGGACCGACCACGAGCCACCGAAAGCTGCCTGAGAGCGGTGGCAATGGAATCCGTATATACAATATTAACAATATAGTGGCCACCCACACACAATTTGTTCGACGGCCTAACCAAAACTATAACAATACCAGAAACATTGGTTGATTTGTAATGCGAAAACCGCAGGTTAGTAGACGTTCGTTTACGAAAGCAGCAGCATCGATCGGTGCCGCCTCGACGGTCGGCCTCGCCGGCTGTCTCGGTGGAGACGAGGATACCGAGGGGAGTCTCGAACTACTTACGCCCGAAGGAAATCTCAATATCATGCATTTCCTCGCGGGCACCGACGAGGGGTTTTGGGCCGACGAAGGCGTTGATTTCAGTCCGGAAGTGGCCGCCTACGGACGGTTTGTCAACGCGTTGCCCGACGGCGGAAACGACGTGGGATTGCTCGAGTACAACAACCTCGCAGGATACGTCGAAGAAGGAGAAGAGCTCGTCTTGTTCGGCCCGTGTATCACACAGATTAATTCGATTTTCGTCCCCGTCGACTCCGACATCGAGGATGTTGAGGATCTCCGGGATATCCGCTTTGGCCATCCAGGCTGGTCGACCGGAACCGGCACCTACACCCAAGCGATGATTTGGGAGCAACACGGCTTCGACATCCGAGAGGAAAACGATGATATCGAATCGGATCCGTCGACGCTCTATGACCTCATGGTCGAACAGGACGAAGTCGATGCAATGTTGCAGTTCACCGGCCAGACCGTCCGTGGACTTGCCAACGACGATGAGGTTCGACCGGTGTACAATGCGTGGGAGGAGTGGGAAACAGAAACCGGCTTCCCACCACTCATTACGCCGTGGTGTGCCCAGCGCGGCTGGCTCGAAGAAAACCCGGAGACGGCGCTGTCGTTGCTTGCGGGCTGGAGCAGTGCCCAAGAGCACATCGAGACCAACGCCGAATCGGTCGTCAACGAGTACGGACAGCTCGCAGGCGTCTCCGAGGGCGAAGAGAGTGCAGTGATCGAACTCGCCGAAAACGGAGATCTACATCTCCCGGTTGACGACTTTACCGAGGAACTCATCGACTCACAGTGGCGGCTGGTCGAAGCCATGGAGGATCTTGGTTCGATCGATGCGGTTCCGCCACGCGAAGATCACATCATCTCGATCGACGAACTTCGGGACATGGCGGACGCATGAACAACGGACACGAACACGGCTGTCCCAGCGCGAGATGACACAACACCCACCGACAGTAGATATGGAATCATCAGCCGACACCCCTGCCACCACTGGCACCGCCGAGACGACGATCACGTTCTCGAACCTCCGGAAATCGTTTTCCGACGGCGACAGCACGTTCACCGTCTTCGAAGACCTCGATTTCGACATCGCCGAGGGCGGCTTTACCTCGATTATGGGGCCGTCGGGCTGTGGCAAGTCGACGCTGCTCAACGTGATTGCCGGACTCATTCCAGCGGATGACGGCGAAATTACGCGGAACGGCGAACGGATCGAACCGGGCTCGTTTTTTTACGGCTACGTGTTTCAGGAGCCGCGGCTGCTCGATTGGCTCACAATCGGCGAGAACATCCGGTTCGCCCTGCGAGCACAGGACGTTCCCCCCGAAGACCAGTCGGGGCGCATCTACCGATATCTCGAACTCGTCGGCCTCGAAGACAAAATCGACAGCTACCCCCAACAGCTGTCGGGTGGGATGCGCCAGCGAGTCGGTATCGCGCGAGCACTCGCCATCGACCCCGACATCCTATTTATGGACGAGCCGTTCAGCAGCCTCGACGAGTTTACCGCCAAAGAACTGCGTAAAGACCTGCTCGACATCTGGCAAGAGACCGCGAAAACAATCATCTTTGTTACCCACAACAGCAGCGAGGCGGTGTTTCTGTCGGACTCGATCTTGATTCTCGATGGAAACGGAAAGCTGTTCGATCAGGTGAGCGTCGACGTTCCGCGACCACGACGTATCGGTGACGAAGCGCTCATTGAGACCGAATCGGCAATGATGGAACGCTTTTTTGCCCATCTCCAAAACACGCCGGCCGACGACGAGCAATGAAACGCCCACTCCGTATTGCGGTGTCAGTCGGTGTGTTTCTCGTCTTTTGGATTGCGCTGTCGATGTACGACAGCCGGATGTTCCCCTCACCGGCGCTCGTTGGATCGCTAATACTCGAGTTCGTTGTCGAGGGCGACATCGACGGCCGCTCGGCGCTCTACCATCTGTGGATCACGTTCGGCCGGGTGCTGATGGCGACCGCACTCGCACTCGG
>LKMS01000041.1 GCA_001563965.1 Haloferacaceae archaeon PL-Br10_E2g29
CCAGCGGCCCCGCCGAAAACCCCGAGTTCGGCGACACCTACGTCGACTGGACGACCCGACAGTCGATCCAACTCCACTGGCTCAAACTCGAAGACATTCCCGAAATCTTCGAGAAACTCGAATCAAACGGCCTGTCGGCCCAGCAGGCCTGTGGCGACTCGTGGCGCAACATCGTCGGCAACCCGATGGCCGGCAAAGCGCCCGAATTCGTCGATGCGTTGCCCGTCATTCACGAACTCAACGACCGGTTCAAAGGAAACGAGGATCACTCGAATCTGCCCCGCAAATGGAAGGTTTCGGTCACCGGCGCGCCCGACGGGTCGGGCCAGGGCGACATCAACGACCTCGCATTCGAACCCGCGTTCAAGGAGATCGACGGCGAGGAAGTCCGTGGGTTCAACGTTGCCGTCGGCGGTGGCCTCTCGCGAAACGAACCGCGCATTGCGCGGCAGATTGATGTCTTTACACGACCCGAAAACGCCGCCGACGTCGCCGCCGGCATTTCGGCGCTGTTCCGCGAACACGGCGACCGCGAAAACCGGTACAACGCCCGCATCAAGTTCCTGATGGACGAGTGGGGTCCCGAAAAATTCCGTCGCGTTCTGCAAGAGGATTTCGTCGACTTCGAACTCGAAACCGCCGGCGAGGATCTCCGCGAGCAGTACACCTACAACGCGGGTGGGGAAGAACACGGCGACCTGATCGGTGTCCACGAACAGCGCGACGACAAGTACTACGTCGGGCTCAACGTCTTGGTCGGTCGGATGGGTGCGGACGACACCGCCGAACTCGCCCGCGTCGCCGACACATACGGCTCCGGCGAAGTGCGAATCAGCCAGCGGCAGAACGTCATCATTACCGACGTGCCCGAGGAGAATCTCGACGCGCTGCTCGATGAACCGCTGCTCGAAAACTACTCGCCGGATCCACACCCGTTCATGCGTGGCTCGGTCGCCTGTACGGGAACGGAGTTCTGTTCGCTCTCGATTGTCGAGACGAAAAACCGTCAGGTTCGGTTCGCCCGGTGGCTCAAACAGAACGTCGAGCTTCCCGACGGTGTCGAGGACTTCCACATCCATCTGTCGGGCTGTACCGCCTCGTGTGCGCAGCCACAGATCGCCGATGTTTCCCTTCGCGGGATGAAAACCCGTAAAAACGGCGAGGCGGTCGAGGCGCTCGACATCGGTCTCGGCGGCGGCCTCGGCGAGAACCCGCACTTTGCGGAGTGGGTCGGCCAGCGCGTGCCCGTTGACGAGGTTCCTGGCGCGATCAAGAACCTGCTGGCAACGTTCGAAGACCAACGCGAGGGCAGCGAAACCTTCCGCGAGTTCATCGCCCGACAGGACGAAGACGAACTCGAGAACCTCATCGAGCCAGAAGAGACGAGCTACGAGGACCCGATGATGCACAACACGAAGCTGACGTGGTATCCGTACGCCGAGAACGACTCGATGGATGCCTCGCCCGCGCCGACCGACGGCGATGGCAACCCGTTGGCTCCCGCTGACGACTGAGCTGCACACGACTCGCATCGCTCACCGATTTTTGTTGTTTTCGTCGACCGCCGAGCAACGGCTATGTCGTTGTCGCTGTTGTCGCCGCCGTCGCCATCGTCGCTGCAGTCGCTGTCGCCATCGTCGCTGTGTCGTCGTCGGGACGGCACCACCGCATTCACCATGCTGTCACGCGGCCAACGCTACCGGTTCGCTGTCGACAAGGACAAGACGCAGGCACCCGATATGCTACCCATGCCAGACAGACTGCTTTCGGTGACCGCCTACACAACGCTCGACCTGCTCGATGGCGAGGCCGAAGCGCACGAGTTCACTGAATCGGCGTACGCCGTCGTCAACGCCACCGCCCCGCGAAAACAACCCGACCACGTCAAACTCGAGGTCGAACTCGACAGTACGCAGCTCGAACAGCTCACACCGCATGCCGACCGGATTCGACTCACACCCGAGGAAGCCCGAACGCTCGCGGCTGACCTCGAAAAGTACGCTGAGAAAGTCGACGCCTATCTCGCCGACGAGTCGTAAGCGGTGTCGACTGATCGGTCTCTCTCAGCGTGTCGGCGTATTCAACACTCGACTGTTTCCCCAAGCCCCGGAGCCGCTGCATCGAATCCGTCTCGGCGTAACTCCTTGGCGAACGCCGCACATGAATCGCCGTGATTCATCACCACCGTCGCATCCTCGTACGCAGCCAAGAATGCGCGCAGTCCGTCGTGGTCGGCGTGCGCAGAGAAGTCGAACAGCGCCGTTTGGGCCGCCACGGGATAGATGCCGCCGTTGAGTTCACACCGCCCGGTTTCGAGCAGTTCCCGGCCGGGTGTGCCCTCGACCTGATACCCCGTGAGCGAGATGCGGTTGATCGGATTCGTTCGGATTTCGGGAATGTAGGTCATCGCTGGACCGCCCGAGAGCATGCCACTCGTGGTGACGATGACGGTGTTTTTGTTCGCAATTCGCGTTCGCTGGCCATCACGACCGGTCACTTCGCGGGCGTGTCGCGCCGCCTGTGCGAGTGCGTCGCTATCGCGGACGAACTCGGGATACTGCCGGAGCATCGAAAGCACGCGTGTGCCCATGCCGTCAACGTAACACTCCAGGTCGTGGGCCGCACAGACGAGCAACAGCTCTTGCGTCCGGCCGATGGCGAACGCGGGAACGACGACGGTGCCGCCCTCCCACATCGTCGTCCGCGCGGTTTCGACGAACCGCTGTTCGACGCTGGCGCGATCCTCGTGGCGAACGTTCGCGTACGTCGATTCACAGATGACGACATCCGCGTCGGGCCGGGCGGTCGACCCCGACAGTAGTCGGGAGTCGTCGGTGTGAAAATCCGCCGTGTACAACAGCCGTGTCTCGCCGTCGTCGACGAGCACGTGCGCCGAACCGGGGATGTGCCCCGCGTTGAAAAAGGTGACTTCGTGACCCGCGGCCTCGAACGGCTCGCCGTAGCCGTGGCGGGTTTCGACCTCGCCCAGCCGTGCGACGTGGTCGGCCGTAAAGGGACACTGCATCGCCCCACCGAATCGTCCCCGACGCTTCGAGCCTCCCCTCGCTCCGCTCGCGGAGACACCGTGCAGTTTGAGCGTATCCTTCGCGAGAATCCGGGCCAACTCGGCGGTCGGTGGCGTCCAGTGGATTGTGGGCCGGCGATCGCCCGACAGCAACGCGGGCACCGCGCCGACGTGGTCGAGATGGCCGTGTGAGACGACGACCGCCTCCGGATCGACGCGGCCGACGGGGTACTGCGGCGGGGTCGCCGTCAACGTGCCGTAATCGAGCAGCAGGCGGTCGTTGACGAGGATCGCGCTGCGGCCGACTTCGCTGGCTCCGCCGAGAAACTGGAGCTCCATTTGATGACACTACTGGCCGGGTGGCTTTTCATCCGTCGGTTTAGTTGTGTGAGTGCGCGGCTGACGCTGTTGCCGTCGTCACCGCCGTTACAATCCTCACGGCTGTCACGGGTTTTACCGTCCGGTCACTCCTCGTCGACAACGCGGATTCGAAACTCGCTGTAGCCGCCGTAGGCGATGTCGAGCGCGCCAAGCCACCAGTTCCAGCGTTCGACGAGCGTCGAACCGGCAGGCGCGTCGTGGAGGTGACCAACAAGGTCGTCGACGGTGAGCGCACAGCCTCGGTCGGCGTCGGGCTTGCCCGAATCGGCGAGGTCGCGGGCCTGTCTGACGACAACGCGGCGTTCGGCCGCACTCGCGTCGAACTCGCGGGCAAGCCGTGTGCTGAGTCGGTCCGGATCCACCGTTAGGCTGGGACGTCGTGGACTTTCTCTCGTTCCTCCTCGTCGAACTCGGCGAGTTCGTCGGCGTCGACGACTTCCAGCCCGCGGTTGTTGATCGCGTACGGATCGAGATGGATCTCCTGCATGAACTGCTTGTAGAGCCGTTCGGTGGTTTCGCCGTCCTTCTGCTTGTCGCTGGCGCGATCACAGAGTTCGATGAGGTTCTCGGGAATCTCGTTTTCGTGGACGATCCAGTGGTTGATGAGGTCCGACAGCCGGCGTATTGGGCTGGTGAAGTGCCCATAAATGTCGAAGTTGAGCGCGTGATGGCCGCCGAACGGGTCGTTCATGTACTTCGCGCGGGGCATCACTTTCAACACCGCACGCTGGATTTTTCGGAGCGATCGGCCGGGCGCGGATTCGAGCGCCGCGTTGACCGCTTTACGGGGGTCGTCCCACGAGCCGCTCGGAATGGAGACGCCGTCGAGTTCCTGAATCTCTCGGAGCGCCTTGTCCCACTGGTCGGGCGTTGGCTGGGGGTGGACGCGGTACATTGCCTCGACGCCACGACCCCACATCAGTTCGTGGGTGACCGCCTTGTTCGCCTTCAGCATGCACTCCTCGACGATGGTGTGCGCGCGGTCGCGCGAGGGGTTGAGCACGAGCGAGCCGTCTTCCTTTCGCTGTTCGTGGAGCTGTTCGGCCAACTCGAAAACGAGCGCGCACTCCTCGTGCAGCGGTGCGCCTTCCGCGTCAATTCGGTTTTCGGCCTGCGAGTACGTCATGCGCTCGTCGCTGTGGATGACCGATTTGTAGATCTCGACCTCCTCGAACGAGAGCGTCTCGCGGCTGATCGTCATCTCGACGGTGTGGGCGAGTCGATCCTCGTTGGGAACGAGCGAGCAAACCGTTTCGGCCAACACGGGCGGCAGCATGTGCACGGTGTAGGCCGGCAAATAGATCGTGTTGCACCGTTTGAGCGCCTCGGCCCACATCTCCGAGCCGGGGTGGACGTAGTGGCTGACGTCGGCGATGTGCACCCAGAGCGTGTAGTGTTCGTCGTCTTTGTCGATGCTGATTGCGTCGTCGAAGTCCTGGGCATCTGCGGGGTCGGTCGTCCACGTCGTCAACGCGCGGAGATCTTGGCGAAAGTCGAGTTCGTCTTGGATTTCGGTCTCGACACCCTCGGTTCGTTTGCGCGCCTCGACGAGTACGTCGCCCGGAAACGAATCGCGGAGTTCGAACTCCTCGAAGAGGTCTTCGCGTTTGTCCGCAAGGCGGTCGGCGACCGCCTCGGTGACTCGGACGGGGCCTTGGCCCTCGGCGGTGCCGGCGTAGGCCTGCTCATCAGACATGGTTTGGTCAATGTGGGTTGGGTAGAAAGGCGTGTCGGGCGCTTTTATTCGTCGTCGTTTTTCAACCCGAGTTATTAACTGAGGCGGCTCCGCCGGTTCACCTATGACCGCCGAGGAACCTGCCGGTGACGACACTGCCGCCGGAGATGCTGTCGATGCCGATAGCAGCGCTGCTGGCATCACCACCGCCGACACCGACGGCAACGCTGTCAGCCCCACCGCCGACCGCAACACGGCCAGCGATGCCATTACACCGAGTCCGCGCGTTGCCGGACTCCTTGCCGAACTCACCCCTGCGGAAAAGTGCTCGCTGGTTCACGGCCACGTCGACCCTGCGGGTAACGCCACGGGCTATCTGTGCGGTGTGCCACGGCTTGGGATTCCTGAGCTCCGGCTGTCGGACGGCCCACTCGGCGTTCGCACGCCGCGGCCCGCAACCGCGTTTCCCGCGTCGATCGCGCTGGCATCGACGTTTGCGCCCGAACTGGCCTGCAGCCAGGGGGCGGCGATGGCGAGAGAGGCCGCCGCCCGCGACCAGGACGTGCTGCTCGCGCCGGGGCTCAACCTCATCCGGGTTCCTCACTGTGGGCGAAACTTCGAGTACTACAGCGAAGATCCCGTCCTCACCGGCCGGTTTGCGGCGGCCGCCATCGAGGGAATCCAGTCGGAAGGCGTGATCGCGACCGCCAAACACTACGTTGCCAACAGTCAGGAAACCCGTCGGGCGGCCGTAAGCGCCGCCGTCGATGACCGCGTATTACGAGAACTGTACCTTCGTGGCTTTCACGACGCCGTCGATGCCGGTGTCGGCGCACTCATGACCGCCTACAACCGGGTCAACGGGACGTTCATGAGCGAACACGCCGATCTCGTCCGCGGCGTCCTCAAAGCCGAGTGGGGGTTCGAAGGCGTTGTCATGTCCGACTGGTTCGGCACCGAGTCGGCCGTGCGCGCGGCCAACGGCGGGCTGGATCTCGAAATGCCCGGCACCAGTCTCGAAGCACAGTTCGAATCGATGGGGGTCGACCCCGACACCGTCGCCGACGAGATGGATCCCGCCATCGCCGAGGGAATGCCGGATGTCGACAGCGGCGGGCTGTTCGCCGCCGATCTCGTCGACGCGGTTGCGGAGGGCGCGGTCGGCTCCGACAGACTCGACGACATGGTCGGTCGGCTTCTCGGTCAACTCGAACGGGTCGGTTTGCTCACTGACGAGATCGACGACACGGCTCCCGGGCCCGAAGCCGGTGTCGACACGGAACCGGCCGACATTCCCGACCATCGCGCGCTCGCCGAGCGAATCGCAACCCGGGGCACGGTGTTGTTGAAAAACGCCGGCGTCCTGCCACTAGCAGAAACAACGGACATCGCCGTTATCGGCCCAAACATCGATGAAGCGATGCTTGGAGGCGGTGGCTCCTCGGAGACGACACCGTTCGACCAGACGAGTCCCGTTGCCGGACTCACCCGTCGCGCCGAGGGCTCGGTTCGCGTTGCCCGCGGCGTTTCGCGAATCGAGGATGTCTCGTTGTTCGATGGGCTGGTTGACGCCGACGCGGACGAATCCGCAGAGAGCGATAACGATACATCTTCAGCCGCCGCGACCTGTGTCGATGTCGACGACGAACCCAGTCTTGCGGAGGCAACCGCAGCGGCCCGTGGCGCGTCGGTAGCGGTCGTGTTCGTCCGCGACGCGGCGACCGAGGCGGCCGACCGCGACACGCTTTCGCTGCCCGGCGGGCAAAACGAGCTTGTCGAACGGGTTGCCGACGCGGCCGACCAAACGGTCGTTGTCGTCAACGCCAGCGGGCCGGTCGAACTGCCGTGGCGCGCGTCGGTCGACGCGATCTGCATGCAGTGGTATCCCGGGCAGGCCCACGGCGACGCCATCGCCTCGGTGCTCTACGGCGACTGCGACCCCGGCGGCCGCCTCCCGGTGACGCTCGCAGCTGCGGGCGCGTATCCAACCGCCGACGAACGGCGGTTTCCCGGCGTTGACGGCGTTGCCCACTATGACGAAGGACTGTTGATGGGCTACCGGTACTTCGATGTGACCGACACCGAGCCGACGTACCCGTTCGGTCACGGCGAGTCGTACGCCGAGTTCAGCTATCACGACCTCGCTGTCGACGGTCGTACTCGGTCGACTGTCGACGCCGACGGCGATCCATCTGACGCCGACGGGAACCGGTGTGATGCCGCCGCGGTTCTCGACGGGTCGCTCTCGGTCTCGGTGACGCTTGAAAACACCAGCAGCCGCGACGGTGTCGAGGTCGTCCAGGCCTACGTCTCTTCTCCCGAGACGATCATTGAAGACGACTCGCTCACTCGGCCACCGAACGAACTCGCCGGGTTCCGCGCGGTCGAACTGCCAGCGGAAACGACTCGAACAGTCGAGGTCACCCTTGACGGGCGATCAGTTGGCCGGTACGACGTTGCGGACGGCTGGCGGGTTGACCCCGGCCGGTATCGGATTCATGTCGGTCGCTCGTCGCGGCATTTCGAGCTGGAAACACCGCTGACTGTCGAGTGAGAATCAGCCGTCAAATCCGTTAGGAATCGGTTTCGTCGACCGCGTTCGGTGATTCGACCCGCTCGACGTACCGTCGAAGAAACTCCTCCTGCGAGAGGCCGTCAGCTTCGATCTCGACGAGCATCGGTTCGAGGCCGACCCGTGGCTGGTGACACAGACCGCGGAAACAGGGTTTGCAGACGTGTTCAAACCGCTTGTCGTGTCGCTCCCAGCGGTTGCCTTCCTTGTCGTACTCGCGGGCCTCCGATCGCGACACGGAGTCCCCACAGGCGATGCAGACGACCGTTTTGTCCGTTCGGTTGAACCCCGCGCGCCACATATACATGATCGTTCAATGGGGGCGTACTTAGCGTTTGTTCTGCCGGAGACCGTCGGCCGGTATCGACGACACTGCATGACCCAATCGACGTCGATTCCGTGCGAGTCCTCACCACGGAGCGGGCGCGTTAAGTCGATCGAAACCCTGCAACCCGTATGCACGCTCCAGTCATCGAACCGGCCATCTTTGTGCTCCATTCGGTGGGTTCGATTCAATGAGTCGCGACGTTATCGAGGTTCGTGGCGCGGCCGAACACAACCTCAAAGAAGTCGATGTGGCGATTCCTCGCGAGCAGTTCACCGTCGTCACCGGACTGTCGGGATCGGGAAAATCCTCGCTCGCGTTCGACACCATCTACGCCGAAGGCCAGCGCCGCTACATCGAGTCGCTCTCGGCGTACGCGCGGAACTTCCTCGGTCAGATGGACAAACCGAAAGTCGAGGCCGTCGAGGGGCTGTCGCCGGCGATCTCGATCGACCAGAAGAACGCCGCCAACAACCCGCGGTCGACGGTCGGGACGGTCACCGAACTCCACGACTACCTTCGACTCCTGTACGCCCGCGTGGGCACCCAGTACGACCCGATCACCGGCGAGGAGGTCGGCGAACAGAGCGCCCAAGACATGGTCGCCCAACTGCTCGAGTTTCCGGAGGGGACCCGCGCGAAAATCGCCGCGCCCATCGTTCGCGACCAGAAAGGGGCGTTCGCCGACCGCTTCGACGAACTCGTGAGCGACGGTTACTCGCGGGTCGAAGTCGACGGCGAGCCCTACGATCTGACCATCGAGAAACCCGACCTCGACAAGAACTACGACCACACGATCGACGTCATCGTCGACCGCGTCACGCTGTCGGCCGACTCGCGGTCGCGGCTGGCCGACAGCGTCGAAACCGCGCTCGAGGAGGCGAACGGCGTCCTCAAAGTGATCGTTCCCGATCCGCCAGCAGATTCCCCGATCGGTTCGAACACTCGGTCGACTGGTGACTTGGCGGGCGACGGCGACGACCGACTCGTCGTCGAGTTTTCTGAGGCACTCGGCAACCCGAACAGCGATTTTCAGTTTGCGGAAATCGAGACGCGTTCGTTCTCGTTCAACAGTCCCTACGGTGCGTGTCCCGAATGTGAGGGAATCGGCCAGAGCAAGGAGGTCGACGAGGACCTGATTGTTCAGGATCCGACCAAGCCGCTCAAACACGTTTTCGAGGCGTGGAGCTACAAACGCTCGTACTACCGGACCCGTATCGATTCGGTGGCCCGGCACTTCGGCGTGAGCGTCGACACCCCATGGGCGGATCTCGACGCCGACATCCAACGGCAGTTCCTCTACGGCACCGACCGACAGGTCGTCTTCGAGCGAACCACCCGTAACGGCACGCGACGCAAAGAAAAGCGCTTCGAGGGCGTGATTCCCAACCTCGACCGCCGCCACGTCGAGACCGACTCGAAAGGCACCCGCGAGCACATCGAGGAGTACATGGCCGTGACGACGTGTCCAGAGTGTGACGGCACGCGACTCAAAGAACAGTCCCGTCACGTGTTGATCAACGACACCGCGATCACCGACATCAACCGGCTGAGCATCGGGGATGCGCGACGGCATTTCGACGGCCTTGAAGCGACGCTCTCCGAGCGCGATCGAACAATCGCTGCGGAGATCTGTAAGGAAATTCGCGCGCGACTCGGCTTCATGGAGGAGGTCGGCCTCGAGTATCTCACGCTCGACCGCGAGGCCGCGACGCTCTCTGGCGGTGAGAGCCAACGAATTCGTCTCGCAACCCAAGTGGGCTCGGGACTCGTCGGCGTGCTCTACGTTCTCGATGAGCCCTCGATCGGGCTTCACCAGCGCGACAACGACCGCCTGCTCAACACGCTCGAAGGGTTGCGCGACCTCGGTAACACGCTCATCGTCGTCGAACACGACGAGGAGACGATGCGCCGCGCCGACAGCGTCATTGACATGGGCCCCGGTCCGGGCAAACGCGGCGGCGAGATCGTCGTCCAGGGCGATTTCGATACGGTCTGTGCCGCCGAGGACTCGGTTACCGGCGACTATCTCGCGGGTCGCCGAGAGATTCCGGTTCCCGACCAGCGCCGCGAGCCAGACGGTGAACTCACCGTTCGCGGCGCACGCCAGCACAACCTCGCGAATCTCGACGTGTCGATTCCGCTGGGCGTGTTTACCGCCGTGACGGGCGTTTCTGGCTCCGGAAAGTCGACGCTGATGCACGACATCCTCTACAAGGCGCTGGCCCGCGAGATGAACGACAACACGAGCGTCGATCCCGGCGCGCACGACGCGATCGAGGGCATCGAGAACATCGAAACCGTCCGGCTCATCGATCAGAGCCCGATCGGTCGCACCCCGCGCTCGAATCCGGCGACCTACACCGGCGTGTTCGACTACATTCGCGAACTGTTCGCCGAAACGAAGCTCTCGAAACAACGCGGCTACAAGAAGGGCCGATTCTCGTTCAACGTCAAAGGCGGTCGCTGTGAGGCCTGTGGTGGGCAGGGAACCGTCAAAATCGAGATGAACTTCCTCTCGGACGTCCATGTTCCCTGCGAGGAGTGCCACGGCAAACGGTACAACACCGA
>LKMS01000042.1 GCA_001563965.1 Haloferacaceae archaeon PL-Br10_E2g29
AAGAGCTCTATGATGTGGCGACCGAACCGGCAGTAAGCGCCGACGAAAAAATCACACAGGTGTTGGCCCGTGGACAACACAGACTCGGAGTCAACGGTGGCTGTCTAACGCGAATCGATGCGACTGACGACGAGGAGCGAGGACGAACAGTCGTCGAAGCGAGTGGCAATCACACCGATCTCGAACCGGGTGCAACGTGGCCACTCTCGAAAACCTACTGCCGACAAACGATCGCTCAGGACGGCCTGCTGGAGATTCACGACGCACTGGCGGCGGGGTGGGGTGATGATCCCGCCTACACCACCTCCGAGATTGGCTGTTACATTGGAACGCCGATTACGGTCGCAACCGAGCTGTACGGAACCGTGTTTTTTGCTGCGGACGACCCACGTCATAAACCGTTCACCGATGCGGATCGGACGTTCGTTCGGCTCATGGCTCAGTTGGTGAGTTACGAACTCGAACGCAGACAGGCAACCACCGCCTTAGAACGGCAAAATATCCGGCTGGCCGAGTTTGCCAGCGTGGTCTCACACGACCTGCGAAACCCCTTGGCGGTGGCGAAAGGCAACATCGAACTGGCTCGCGAGGAACACGACAGTGAACACCTCGAAACCGCAGCCCGAGCACATGAGCGAATGGATGCGCTGATTGCTGATCTCTTGGCGCTGGCCCGACACGGTGAGGCGGCAACAGACATCATTCCGGTCGATCTGGAGAAGGTAATACAGCAATGCTGGCAAAACGTGGCGATCGGCGACGCGACACTCGTTGCGCACAGTGACCGACGAATTCACGCCGATGAGAGTCGGCTGCAACAGCTACTTGAGAATCTCGTCCGGAACGCCATTGAGCATGGAGGCGACGATGTGGCGATCACGATCGGCCTGCTCGAAGACGGATTCTACGTCGAAGACGATGGGCCGGGCATTCCGGAACAAAAGCGCGAATCGGTGTTTGAGGCAGGCCATTCGAGCGTCGAGAACGGCACCGGGTTCGGACTCAACATCGCACAACAGGTGGCAACGGCTCATGGCTGGGAGATTCGACTCACCGAGAGCGATACGGGCGGCGCACGGTTCGAACTCACCGGTGTCGAGTTCGTCGACGAGTAGCGTTCGCGCAACGAACACGCATCAGCAACCGTCGGTCGGTAGAAAACAGCGTCCGACTTATTCGCCGGCTTTCGACTGCCACTCGTAGCTCCGGCGTTTGGCCGATTTGCCGAAGCCACACGAGGAACAGACCTTCTTTCGCGAGTGGTAGGATTTCTCGCCACAGCGGCGACATTTGACGTGCGTTGTTTTGTTTTTCTTGCCCTGCGAGGGAGTACCAGATCCGGTCATACAGTTATCGAGACGACGTTATCGCCGCGTATAATGGTTGTGTCTTCGATCGACTCGACGGCCAACTCGTCCGCGTCGCCGGGGGCCGATTCGGCGTCGAGGACGATGTTCATGTGTTGGTCATATCCCGCGAGGAGACCGGTGACTGCGGTTCCATCTTTGAGCGACACGGTCACCGGTTCGTCCAGGGAGTCCTCGAGCACGTCGAGAGGTCGTCCACTCATACCATCACCGCGTCGGGTTCGACTATTAAACGTACCGGAACCCCACGCTTTCAGGGCCTTCAGCCCGTGGCTCACCGCCACTGGACATCCGACAGCGTTCGCTGGACGGCTTCCTCACCAACGGCCGCCGCCAACGACTCGAAACCGGCGCGTTCGGCGCGGTCAGTCGCGTTGGCAACGAGTCGAGAGACGATAAACTCCGGCGTCGACTTGCCGACCGTTCCGAAGCGCGGCTGATAGTCGACCCGTAGTTCGAGGTCGGGCGTCAATCCCTCGGCAAAAATGCCGTCGATGCGGGCGGTTTCGGGCAGCGGACTCAGGTCGTCTGCGAGATGGGTCACGTAGACGCCGAGCGCCGACTGCTCGACCGTCAGCGACACCAACCCATTGAGCAGGTCGGCCGCGCGGCCCGGTTCGGTGATCGCTTCGAACTCGTCGACGAGCATCAGCGTTCGCCCGCCGGTCGTCAGCGGCGGCACGATCGATTTGAGCGTCGATTCGAGCACGCCCGCGTTGAACGAGGCGTGACGGCGATGAAACACGATCGTATCGAACAGCCCGACTTCGCTCCGTTCGGCGGGCGCCGGCAGTCCCATCGCCGTCAGCAACGCCACCTGACTCAGCGTTTCGAGCAAGGTCGTTTTCCCGCCGGAGTTCGCGCCGGTCAGCACGGTTACCCGGTCGCCAGACGGCGGCGAGAGCGCACGTTCCGTGTCGGTCAGGCCATGGCTGCCGACGCCGTACGTAATCGGCTGAACGTCGCCGTCGAGAAACAGGTTCCGTGCGCCGACGACCGCGAGGCCGTCGTCGACGAGCGTCGGCCGCTGAAGGTCATACGCGGCAGCAAACCGTCCCAACGAGAGCAGGAGGGCGATGTCGCTCACGGCGTCGACCGCGCCCGCAACGTCGTCCGCGGCGGCGTCGATCCGGTCGCGACGGTCGGCCAGCACCGTCTCGTTTCGGCCGTCGACCGCGCGGTCGAGCGCAGACACGAGCGCTCGGAGCGTGCTTCCGACGAAGTCGGCGGCATCGACCGCCTCGTCGGGGGTCGCCTCGCGAACCACCGCGTACTCGACACCGGTTTCGGCGGCGATATGGTCGAGAACGTCGCGCTGAAAATCATCCATGTCGCGAACGCCCGTCGAGCGAACGGATTCGATGATATCGAATGCGCCGGCTTGGAGGGTGCTCGCCGCCTCGCGTTGCTCGCGAAGCCGGTCGAGTTCCGCATCGGCTCCCTCGGCGACAACCGGCCCGTCGTTCGTGTCGCGAACGGTGCCGAGGACGCCCGCGGCCTCGGTGAGCGCAGCCGTATCGATTTCGGTAAGTTGCGCGAACGTCGATCCTGCGAGTCCGAGGTCGTCGAGGGCGAGCGCCGCGTCGACGGCGGCACGGTCGGTTTCGCCGGCGGCGTCGTAGGCGGCAAATATCTCGTCGATTCGCTCGTGGTCGGCCTCACTCAGTTCCTGCCAGGCGGTTTTCGCCGCAAGCACGTCGTCGAGGCGGTCGGCGATGGCGTCGCGGTCGGTCAGCGGTGTCATCACGCGGATTCGGTCGGCGGCGTGCTCGGAAACCGCGTAGCTGCTGGCGAGCGTCAACAGGTCGTCGTAGACGCTTCGGCTGTCGCTCGTTCCGAGCACGTCGATGCCGGCTTTCCCGTTGGCTCGCCGGAGGATTCTGACGACGCGGCCGCGCTGGAGGCCCGCTTCGGTGAGCGTCCGGATGTCCGCAGACTCGATGGCTTCGATGGCGTGTTGTTCGCCAATCGAGTCGCGAAGCACCGCCGCGGTCTTCGGGCCGACGCCCCAGTAGCCCTCAAGTCGCATGTTTGTGGCTCTGTCGCCATCGGCTTAGCCCTTGTCCTCGGCCGATTCGACGCGGGTGAGTGGTGAAACGTCGAGCCGACTCGCTCAGTCCGCCGGCTGTGTCGCCGCCGTCCCCGCACGCACCTCGCGAAGGTATCCCTGCAGATACGCGCCGACGAACATGCCGGCGACACCGTACAGAATCACGACGTTGCCAATGCCGAGGCTGGCGTACGCCGCACCGGGACAGATGCCGGAGAGCCCCCAGCCAACACCGAAGATGCCGCCGCCGACCATCACATCACGGTCCATCGATTTGAGCCGCCGTGTATAGCGCCGCCCCGACAGCGGGGCCGACCGGCCGGACGCACTGGCGACGAAGAAGATGCCGCTGACGACGGCGGCAGCCCCGCCCATGACGAAAATCAGGCCGAAGTCGGTGAACTGCAAAAAGGAAAGCACGACCTCCGGGCGCGCCATCTGACTGAGCGCGAGCCCAATGCCGAAAATGAAGCCGCCAACGAAGACCAGTGGAAGAAACCACGGGCTCTGGTCGTGGTCTTCGGGGGCTTTTTTCGTCGCAGTCGAACCCGTCGTCGCTGTCGAGTTGCTCATGGCGTCACCCCCAGTGCCATTACGAGTTGGGCAACGCCGATGGCGACGAGCATGAAGATGGCGACGTTGAATATCGAGGTTTTCGAGCCCGACCCGACGCCACAGACGCCATGGCCCGAGGTACAGCCCTTGCCGAGCCGCGTCCCGATGCCGATCAGAATGCCGCCGACGAACAGCCGACTCGGCTGCACTTCGGTCGTCCAGCCGAAGTCGCCAAGCGTGATCGAGTACGCCGCCGCGCCGGCGATGATGCCCGCGGTGAACACGACACGCCAGTCCCGGGAGGCGATAAACTTCGGTTGTTGGAAGCGCGAAAGCTTCGAGGCGTACGAGAGCGTCGATTCGAGAAATGTGCTTGCGCCGGCGTGAATCCCCGTGCCGAGGTAGATAATGGCGGTGCCGACCCCGATGAGGATGCCACCGAGCAGGTAGTGACTGATTCCGTTGGGAAACAGCGTCTCGATGAGCAAGACGGTTGTGAGTGTCATTATGCCGTAGTAGGGGTCTTGTCCGCTGAAAACGTTGTCTCTCACGCGTGCGTTGCCGCTACCGCCGACACGCGACCGTCGGTGACGTCGAGGGCGACGTATTTGTCGCCCGAGCGAGTAGCCATCGTATGCAGCCGGATTTCAGCGCACTCGACGCCCATCTCGAAACGCTCGGCGTCGACGCCTACCTCCTCGATTTCGCCAGTAGCGAGCCAAACCAGCGGTATCTCTCGGGCTTCGACGCACCCGATCCGTTTGTGAGTTGCTACCGACCCGATGGGTTGGCGCTGCTCGTTTCGGGGCTCGAATTCGGCCGGGCGAAACGCGAGAGTCACGCCGACTGGGTGGCCCGGCCTGCAGACTACGACAAACACGACCTAATCGAGGAGTACGGCTCACAGGAGGCCACAACACGCGTGATCGCGCGGTTTCTGGCCGACTGCGACGTGCACAGCGTGGCCGTGCCCGACCGGTTTCCCGTCGGGACGGCCGACGGCCTCCGAACGTTCGACATCGACGTCGTCGTCGACACCGAGGACGCGCTCATGACTGCCAGAGCAACCAAAACTGCCGCCGAACGCGATTACATTCGGGAAACCCAGCAGGCCAACGAGCGGGCGATGGCGGCCGCCGAGTCGTTGCTGGCGGCCGCAACGCCCGACGAGAATGGCGTGCTCGTCGTCGACGGCGACCCGCTCACGAGCGAGCGCATCAAAGCCGAAATCGAAGGAACGCTGCTCACCCACGGCTGTGGTCTCGACGACACCATCGTCGCGGGTGGCCGACAGGCGGCCGACCCCCACGACCGCGGCAGCGGGCCGCTTCGGGCGGGTGAATCGATCATCATCGACATTTTTCCGCGCAACAAGTCGACGCGCTACCATTCGGATATGACCCGGACGTTCTGTGTGGGCGAGCCAACCGACACACTCCGTGAGTGGTACGACCTGACCGAAACCGCGCTGGCGGCTGCACTTGACGCCGTCGAACCGGGGGCAACCGGTCGCGACGTCCATGCGGCCGCCTGCGACGTGTACGAGAATGCGGGCCTGCCGACGCTCAGAAGCGACCCCGAAACCGAGGTCGGATTCATCCACAGCACGGGCCACGGCGTCGGCCTTGCGGTTCACGAGTTGCCCCGACTGAGCCCCGCAGGCGGCGAACTCGAACAGGGCCACGTCATCACCGTCGAACCGGGGGTGTACGATCCCGACGAAGGTGGCATCCGAATCGAGGATATCGTTATTGTCACCGAGGACGGCTACGAGAACATCACCGACTACCCGATCGAGTTCGTTGTCGACTAAGTCGTCGTCGCACCAGTGGGCGCATCAGCGTCGGCACCGCGTACGCTTTCAACTACGTCGTCGACAGCACCGCCGTGTCGACACCGCGTTCCGGCGTTGGTTCGCCAACGTGCCACGCAACCGAAACCCACAGGCCGGAGGCGACACGAGAGAAGTCATGACCAGCGATAGCGATACAGCCGACCGAACGGCCACGACGGTTCGCGTGGTGGTCGCATCCGCTCCCGAAGGCATCCAGAAGTACACCGCCCGCGTCGCGTGTGGCGACGACACCGAAATCGAAGCCGTCGACGCCGGTGTGCTCTCGCGGTTTTTCGAGGTCGCCGAAGGCGGCGTTGGCTCGGGGTTCGTCAGAGCGCGCGCGGTCGACATGACCGGCGAGGCGCGGCGAATCGAGAAACCGACAGCGTTGTTCACGATATCGTTTACCGAACCCGTGCCGGCGAACGCGATTCGGCTCCACGTCGAAACCGTCCTCGGTCATGATGGCGAAACGGTCTCGAACGAGCAGATTCGGTTTGAAGTCGTGGAGTAAGCCGCACCGCCGAACCACCCGCATCGAACGCCTTTTGAGACGAGACCCGAATACCGTGGTATGAAGCTACTCGTCGTCGGCGCGGGCGAAATGGGTCGGTGGCTCGCCGACACCGTCGCTGCCGCCGATGAGCCGACCGCCGAAACGGCATTTCTCGATGCCGACCCGTCGGTCGCCGCGGACGCCGCCGCCAACCGCGACGCCAGACAGGTCGACGCCAAGACGACCGAGCGGTTCGAGTGCGTCTGTCTGGCCGTGCCGATGTCGGCGGTCGAACCTGCCATCGAGCAGTACGCCCCACTCGCCGACCGGGCAATTTTCGATCTCTCGGGCGTGATGGATCGCCCGCTTGCAGCGTTGCATACCCACGCACCGGACTGCGAGCGCGCGAGTTTTCATCCCCTGTTCGCCCCGCCACGCGTTCCGGGCAACGTCGCCGTCGTCACCGCGAGCAACGGGCCGGTTCTGACTGCCATCCGCAACGCCATGGCCGCCGCCGGCAACACGGTGTTCGAGACGACCGCCGAGGAACACGATCGGGCGATGGAAACGGTCCAAGCGGGTGCCCACACCGCCATTCTGGCCTACGCGCTCGTCGCCGATGACGTTCGCGAGGCGTTCGCCACGCCGGTCTCGACCAAACTCACCGAGATTGCAACGACCGTTACCGAGGGCTCGCCCGAGGTGTACGCCGAGATTCAGTCGACGTTCGACGGTGCGGACGCCGTTGCCGACGCCGCGGCCGCCATCGCCGCGGCCGACGACGAGGCGTTCGCCGACCTCTACGAAACCGCCAAAGAACACGTCGGCGGCGAACGCCGGGAGCGACACGGGTGATCGACCGCGAGGCGGTTCGCTCGAACGCCAAATACCTCCGGCAGATCCGGCCGATCGATCCCGAGGAGATCAGCGACTACATTCCGGATCAACCCCATCCGGCCGTCGTCAGACAGGTGCTCCGCGAGGAAGCACGTGCGCTGGGATTGGTCGAAACCGACGACGGCACCTTCGTTCCCGTCGGCGACGACCCGATTCCGCACCGCAACTGGGAACCGCGCGCATTTCCAGAACCGTATGCCATCGCGCTGGAGGATCTGCTTGGTGCCCGCTACGGGCCGGAGTGGCACCGCGGCGAGTCGGGCGCGGCGCTCCGGTCGACGATCCGCGACCTCAAGATCGATTACTTTGCAGGCGACGCGGTTTCGTACGATGACCGAGTTGCCGCTGCGTACGCCATCTACCACCTGCCGGACTACTACGCCGCGATGGGCTCCGTGCTCGACACACTCGCCGAACGGGGATTGGTCGGTCGCAAACTCCGTGTGCTCGATGTCGGCGCGGGAACTGGCGGGCCCGCACTCGGCTTGCACGACTACTGTTTCGGCGTTGGCGACGCGGCCGATCCGTGTTCGGCCGTCATCGACTACCACGCGGTCGAGCCGAGCGCAGCAAGCGACGTCCTCGACCACCTGCTCGCCGAAACAACGCGGAACTTCCGAACGACGATTCACGAGACGACGATCGAGTCGTTCGAGCCACCACGCGGCGAGGAAGAGGCGGCCGACGAGTCGACAGCGTTCGATCTCATCTGTTTCGGCAACGTCCTCAACGAACTGGCCGAGCCGGTGTCGGTCGTCGACCGCGCGCTCGACTGGCTGGCCGACGATGGCACGTTGCTCGCGCTCGAACCCGCAGACAGAGAGGCCGCAACCGGATTGCGAGAAATCGAGCGGGCGGTCATCGGCCGCGCGGGCGGCCAGGGAAACCGTGTAGGCGACCCGAACGACCGCTCGGTCACGATTTACGCCCCAACCCTGCAGCTCTGGTCGGACAGAGAACCCTCGGATCGTTGCTGGTCATTTGACGTTCGGCCCGACCTGGAAGTTCCGAACTTTCAACAAAAACTCGACGACGCCCAGCGCGAGGATCCCGGCGAGACCGACCCGGATGCGTTCGTCAACGTCGACCTCCAGTTCGCCTACAGCCTGCTGCGAACCGACGGCGAGCGGCGGTTTCCGTTCCACGCCAGCCGGAAGCGACACGCGCCGATGGCGACGATGGACGAACACGTCACCCAGCGAATCAATCTGTTGGCGGTCAAACTCAGCCACAATCTCAGCGACGGCGGCAACCCGCTGTTTCTCGTTGGCGACGGCAGCCAGCAGGTCGACCACTACGCCGTCTTGACGCGCGAATCGGGGCTCAATCGTGAGTTGCGCGAAGCGCCGTACGGAGCCGTCGTCGAGTTCGAAAACGTGCTGGTGCTCTGGAACGACGACGAGGCGGCGTACAACCTCGTTGTCGACGCGGAGACGGTCGTCGAATCGATGTCGGGCTACTGACCCGGGCGTCACTGCTTAACCGCTCGGCCCCGTAGGAGGGCGTATGACACGTCCAACCGAGGTGGCAACGTTTGGTGGCGGCTGTTTTTGGTGTGTTGAGGCCCCGTTCAAAGAACTCGCCGGCGTCGAATCCGTGACATCGGGATACGCCGGTGGCGACACACCCGAGCCGAGTTACCGAGCGGTCTGTTCGGGAAACACGGGTCACGCCGAAGTCGTCCAGATCGAGTACAATCCCGACGTGGTCAGCTACGTCGACCTCCTGGAAGTCTTTTTCACCGTCCACGATCCGACCCAACGAAACCGCCAGGGACCGGATGTGGGCAGCCAGTATCGCTCAATTATTCTGACCCACAGCGACGAGCAGGCCGACAAGGCCGAGACATTTGTCGAGGAACTCGACGCTGAGGGCGTCTATGACGACGAAATCGTCACCGAACTCGAACCGCTGGGAACGTTTTACGAGGCCGAAGCCAACCACCAGGACTACTACGAAAAGAACCCGAAGCAGGCGTACTGTTCGTTCCATATTCCGCCCAAACTCGACAAGGTTCGTGAAAAGTTCGCCGACCGACTCAAAGACCAGCCAGTTCACTAATTAGAAATCAGCTCTGCCTGTCGACTTGCTCTGTCCGTATCACACTGTATGACCGTACTCCATGGTTGTGTCCGTCGTCGGACAACGCAACCAGGAGTGTATGCCTTACTGCTCGTAGCGAACCTCCCGCGCCATCCCGGTTTCCATATGATACAGGTGGTGGCAGTGGAAGAACCACATCCCCGGGTTTTCTGCAACGAAATCAATCGTAATCTGTCCCATGTGACCGGGGACGACGACCGTATCTTTGAGTACGTCACCGATCAAAAAGTGGTGTCCATGAAGATGCATCGGATGCCGCATTGGGCTGTGATTTACCATCTGGAACCGGACGTGTTCGCCAGGCTCGATACGGATCGGTTCACTGTCCGGATACGCCTGACCGTTTATTGTCCACTCGTCTCGGCTGCCGTGCATCTGTCCACCAGCGAGCGTTAGATCGACTGTTCGATCCGGAGAGCCCTCGACAGCGTCGGCCGAGTCGACCGCGCTCAGATCCGAGAGGCAGAGTCGTCGAGACCCAACTTCCCCCTCGCTAACAGTGCCGTCGGACTGTTGGTAGTCGAGCAGTGCGCGGCCTGCGGGTGCAGACGCATCGACCGGAGCAGCGCGGATCGGCCACGTTCCGGGCGAGTCGGCCTCGACAACAACGTCATATCGCTCTCCCATGCCGATGTCGAGCGTATCGACCGCCACGGGCTCGACCGCTGGGCCGTCCGTGTGGGTGACCAGCAGTTCGTGGTTGTCGATTCCGAACCGGTAGGTCGTCGCTGCCGCGGCGTTGATAAGGCGGAGTCTGATCCGATCGCCCGCTTCAATCTCGACGGTTGCCGGTTCGGCTGGGAGCAGTCCGTTGATTAGCGTCCCTTCGGCTGGCGGCGCGTCGGGGAACTCACCACTCATGCCACCCATTCCGCCCATACCACCACCCCCACCCTCGCTTGCGGACACGACCCGTGGTTCACCCGGGAGATGTTCATCGAGAACGAGCGTGGCTTCGGTGTCGTACTCCACGTGTGGCTCTCGTTCTTCGATGATGAGCGGTCCGAGCAGTTCTCGATCAAGTTGGAGGCCGACGTGGCTGTGATACCAGTGGGTGCCAGCCGGTTCTGCGTCGAACTCGTAGACAAACGCTGCTCCGGGTTCGATTGCAGCCTGGGTGACGCCCGGAACTCCGTCCATCGCGTTGTCACCGTCGAGAACCATCCCGTGCCAGTGAATCGTTGTTTCTTCCGGGAG